>CANQYF010000011.1 GCA_947628075.1 uncultured Bacilli bacterium
CTACTATAAATAGTCCCTATAAAAAGGAAGTAATTACGATTGATTTTGATGGTAATATAGTAGTTATTAATCGTAAAGATTTAAAAAATATTAGACATGCGTACGCAATTACAATTCATAAAAGTCAAGGTAGCGAATTTGATCATGTTATTATGCCTATAACTTATCAATATGGAAATATGTTATATAATAAAATTTTATATACGGGAGTTAGTAGAGCTAAAAAAAGTTTAATTTTGATTGGCGATGCCGCAAGTTTTTATAAAGGGGTTTTAAATGATTATGGCAATTTACGTAAAACTTCACTAAAAGAAAAATTAGAAAACGAATTTTATAAGTATAACTCTAATTAAAATTTCCATACTAATACTGAGGTGGAAAAATGAAAAAAATGGAAATGATGGCTTGTGCTTTATTTATAGGAATGGGTGCTTTAGGAGCATATACATTAATAAATAAAAATACCAAAAATAAAGCTGATAAATTGTTAAATAATTTGCTTGATAAAGCTAATAATATGACAAATAATATGAGTAAATAAAGCATTTGGCTTTATTTTTATTTTTAATAAATAAAATAAATATGTTTTTTTTAAAATTTATAGTATAATTATAATGAGGATGTGATAAAGTGAATAATAAACTTGATAAAGATATTAATAAACAAGATTTAAATGAGGTAATAGGACTTACTAAGAAAATTTTAAAATTACTTTATATAGTGTTTATTGCTTGTCTAATTTTAGTGGCAATATTTATGCTAAAAAATTTAAAAGTAGTACCAATTATTACTGATATTTTAAAAGTTATTGCACCATTTTTTATTGGGGTAGTACTAGCTTGGATATTAAGGCCTTTGGTATTAAGACTTAATAAAAAAACCCATAATAATACTTTAAGTTCAATTATTGTTTTTTCATTAGTGGTTTTAATAATTGGAATAAGTTTGTATTTATTTATTCCGACTATTTATAATGAAGTAAATGAATTAGTAGGTATTTTACCAAGTTTTATGGAAAAAATTACTACTAAAGTTAATGAATTTTTCTTAAATATTGAAGCAAACGGTTTAAGTCTAGGTGATTTTCCTAGTAAATTATTAGCTACAATTAATAATTATGGCCTTGATATTGCCAGTAAATTACCAAATAATATTATAAATGTAATCGTAACGTTATTTAATGGAGTAGGGACATTTGCAATGGGCTTAATCATTGGTATCTATTTATTAATTGATTATGAAAATATAGGTAAATATTTTAAGAAATTATTTTCTAAAAATGTTCAAAATGATATAAATCATTTATCTACTAAAATGAGTTGTGAAGTAAGAAAATGTGTTAATGGAACTTTATTAGTAGCATTAGTTGTATTAATTTGTGATTCAATCGGATTTGCTTTGGTTGGTTTAAGAGCTCCAATATTATTTGGTTTATTTTGTGGACTTACTGATTTAATTCCTTTTATTGGTCCTTATATTGGTGGAGCTTTAGCCGTAATTGTAGGGCTTACGCAAGATCCTTTAATTGGAATAGGATGTTTAATTATTTGTGTAATAGTTCAAATAGTGGAAAATTATATTTTACAACCAATCGTTATGAGTAGAGCTAGTCAAACTCATCCAGTAGTTATAATTATTGCCCTTTTAGTATTTGGCCATTTCTTTGGTATATTAGGAATGGTATTAGCAGCTCCAATATTAACAATATTAAGAGTAATTTTTGAATTTGTTAAAGAAAAAATAAATGAAAAGCAAAAAAGTATTTAAAAATAATTAAAATTATGATATATTATTAAAGTAATCAATGAAAAAAGATGTATTTAATGATTATTTAAAGAGAGTTAGTGGTTGGTGCAAACTAATTATATGAATTAAATATTGCTACTTTTGGAGATTAATCGGTTTTAAATCGTTAAAATAATTAAGGAAAATAAAGGATGGTACCGTCAAATTGACTCCTTGGTGGTGCATTCTTTTTATTTTAAGAAAGAAAGGATATGAGATAATGAAAATAATTTTAATTGCTGGAAAGTCAGGAAGTGGGAAAGGTGAAATTGCCAAAATTATAAAAGAATTTTATATTTATAAATTGGAAAAATGTGTTATTACTCAATTTAGTAAATATTTAAAAAATTTTGCCACTGAATTAACTGATTGGGATGGTAATGAAAATACTAAGCCAAGAAAGTATTTACAAGAATTAGGAGATAAAATTAGAGGGTTTGATCAAAAATTTTTAATTACGAGAATGTTAGAAGACATTAAAATATATGAGTCATTTGCTGATGTGGTAGTTATTAGTGATGTTAGGATGCCAGAAGAAATTGAAGAATTGAAATTAAATTATGATAATGTTTATGCAATTTATGTTGAAAATCAATTTGGCAATAGCACTTTATCTATTGAAGAACAAACCCATATTACGGAAACAGCTTTAGAAAACTATAGTGATTTTGATTATATACTTGCCAATGACGAATTAAGTAATTTAAAAGATAAAGTCTTTAAATATTTAGAAAGTATTGAAAAATGAAAAATATAGATGCTAACGAATTAAGAAAATCATATTTAAAATTTTTTGAAAGTAAAAATCATAAAATAATTCCCTCAGCTTCCTTAATTCCGGAAAATGATCCTACTGTTTTGTTTACAACAGCAGGTATGCATCCTTTAGTGCCTTATTTACTAGGAGAACATCATCCAAGTGGTAAAAGACTTACTGATGTACAAAAATGTATTAGAACAAGTGATATTGAATCAGTTGGTGATAGTTCACATTTAACATTTTTTGAAATGTTAGGTAATTGGAGTCTAGGCGATTATTTTAAAGAAGATGCTATAAAATATAGTTATGAATTTTTAACTAGCGAAGAGTATTTAAATATTCCTAAGGATAGGTTATATTTTTCTGTTTTTAAAGGGGATGAAGATGCTCCTAAAGACGAAGAGTCATATCGTATTTGGCGATCACTTGGTGTAGAGGAAGATCATATTTTCTTTTTACCACGAGAAAACAATTTTTGGATATTAGGTAGTGGGATTGGCCCATGCGGTCCTGATACCGAAATGTTTTATGATACAGGAAAAGATGCTTGTGGTCCCGATTGTAGCCCTGCTTGTGATTGTGGTAAATACTTAGAAATTTGGAATGATGTCTTTATGGAATATTATAAAGAAGAAAATGGCACATTACAAAAGCTAAAACAAAAAAATGTTGATACCGGTATGGGTCTTGAAAGAACGATAACCGTTTTAAACGGACTTGAAAGTGTATATGATTCTAGTATTTTTACAAATATTAAAGAAAAGCTAGAAGAATTATCTCATCTAAAATATATAGATAATAAGAAAAGTTTTAGAATAATTATGGATCATTTAAGAACATCAACATTTATTTTAGCAGATGATCATAGTATAACTCCAAGTAATGTTGGAGCAGGCTATGTATTACGTCGACTTTTGAGAAGAGCGATTAGACATTTAAGAAAATTAAACATAAATGAATATGTTTTAACTGATTTAGCAAGTATTTATATCAATGAATATAAAGAGGTTTATGAAGAACTATGGCGTAATCGAGAAGTTGTATTTACTGAATTAGAAAAAGAATATAATAAATTTAGTAAAACATTAAAAGAAGGTGAAAGATTATTTTATAAATTAATTAAAAATTTAGATAATAATATTGTTCCTGGAGAACTTGCCTTTAAATTATTTGATACATTTGGTTTTCCTATTGAAATGACGGAAGAATTAGCCCAAGAAAATCATTTGGAAGTTGACATTGAAGGATTTAATAAAGCATTTTTAGAACATCAAGAAAAATCAAGAACAATTGATGCAGGGGCATTTAAAGGTGGACTTGCAGATAATTCATTTGAATCAACGAAATATCATACACTTGCTCATTTACTTTTAGCAACTTTACAAGAAATATATGGTAAAGAAATAGTTCAAAAAGGTTGTAATATAACTACTGAAAGAATTCGTTTTGATTTTAATTTAGATCATAAATTAAGTGATGAAGAAAAAGTTAAAATTGAAACCCGAGTTAATGAAATGATTCAAACAAATACACCAGTAACTTTTAAAGAAGAATCATATGAAGACGCCAAAAAAGAAGGCGCTCATGGCACATTTTCATCTAAATATGGTACGATGGTTAAAGTATATACTATTGGTAATTTATCAAAAGAAATTTGTGGTGGCCCCCATGTCGAAAATACGGGAGTTCTAGGTCATTTTAAAATTGTTAAAGAAGAATCTTCTGGAGCAGGAATTAGAAGAATAAAAGGAATTTTAGAATAAATAAAATTCCTTTTTAATTGAAAAAAAATATAGGGTAAGGTATAATTGATAATAGGGAAGTGAATAACATGGCTAAAAATGGTTTTGTCTTCATTGAAACAATAATTGCAATAGTTATTTTAACAAGTTCTCTTTTACTTCTTTATTCAACGTTTAGTAACGTTCTACAATTAGAAAAAGCCAAGTTTTATTATGATGATATTAATTATTTATATCGTGCCCATTATTTAAAAAATGAAATTGGTAAATTGAATATTAAAGCAATTTTAAAAAATTTAGATGATGATAATAATCAATATTTTACGACGGTGGGAATCTTTTCACCAGAGCTTTTTTTAGGTCATGAAAATAATAAAATATTTTTTAACAAAATGTTAGATGATTTTGAGGTATCACAAATGATAATTCTTAAGCAAAATAAATTAGATAATTTAAAAAATTGTTCTTTAAAATGTTCTTTAGATAAAAGTTGTGATGAATATGAAAATTGTAATAGTTTATACATGAATTTAAGTGATGAGATGATTCAATTTCTAAAGACTTTATATATTGATGTACCTGCTACATATGCTTTAGTAGTGGAATATAATACCTGTAATTTGCAAAATAATTGTCAAAATTATTATAGTTGGGTAAGTGTGTAATTATGAAGAAAAATGGATTTGTGGCTTCTTCTTTAATATATACCTTTGTAGTTGTATTTCTTGGTTTAATGTTATTTTTATTAAATTCTTATTATCGTGTTGGAAATTTGGCAGATAAGTATAAACTCGATATTAGAACTAGCTTACTTAATGATAAAAGAGCGGATTTAAATATTGACATGATGGTTTGGAATGAAATAACTAAAGAATATGAAAAAGTAAAAGATGTTCCTAAAATTGGCTACTACTTTGAAAGTGACTATAGTTATTGTGAAAACAATTCACAATTAAATTATCAAAATGGTATTATTACTTTAAAATCCTTACAAAAAGATTATTGTTATGCTTATTTTAAAAAAAGAGATGAAGATATTAAAATAAATATATATACAAAAGAAAAAGCAAATAGTGAAGAAGTTTTAGTTAATAGTATTCCGAGTCCCGTATATAAAATAGAAAGCAGTAATTGCACTAATGGAGCTCAAATAAAATTTACAGAAAGTGATAGAAAATTTACGGTTAAGGCTAAAAATAAAACCGAATGCAAGGTTGTGTTTGTCAAAAGACAAACAGATATTGAATTACAAATATATAAAGAATCAGCCAGTGGCAATCAAAATTTTGAAAATTTGAAATATATGGAAACTGATAATATTCCTGGACTTAACTATGAATTTTATAAATATGTATGCGATGATAATAATGTAAAAACAACGATATATGAAGCGAATAATAATTTAAAAATTGAGAGTAAGGGAAAAAATAATTGTCAAGTTTATTATAAAGGCGGAACAGATAAAGTAGAAATTATTGTTATGATTGAAACAAATACGGGAAATGCAGGCTATACAACTGGAAAAAAGTATAGTAGAACAAGTAGTGTACCAGGAGTTGGTTATAATTATGTTGGATACATTTGTGAAGATGCCAAAGCCAAAGTAACCTATGAAAATAATACATTTACTGGCACTAATGACACTCAAACTGCATGTCGTATTTACTTTGATGCCACATAAGAAGGGAATTAAGCAATGAAATTAAATAATAAAGGAATGACCTTAATAGAATTACTGATGAGTATTGGCTTAATTGGTATTGTGGTAGTGTTTTTGTTTCAGCTTTTAGTTGATATTAAATCGGAAACAAATAATAACAGTTTTGCTTATAATAATCAAATTAATAAACTGGAAGTAATTTATCAAATTGAACAAGATTTAAATAATAATTTATTTGTTGGCTTAGAAGATAAAACCATTGGGGATGTTTTCATAATTAATTTTCATTTTAAAAAATCACAAGAAATAATATCTACAGAGTTAAGAATAGATACGGAAAAAGAAATAAATAAATTAAATGAAGAGGAAACCGTTTATTATATTAAATATACTAATTATGAAAATAAAGTTACTAGATGGAAAGTTAAAGATGCAGTTATAGATACCTGTGGTTTATATACATTTTATATTGACACTGATACTTCTAATTATTATTTTAAATTAAATTTATTTGTTTATAATTATCCTAATCACGATCTTAATAATAAGGAAAATAATAATGCCGTTGATGATATTGAAATAAGTTATATGGGTAATAAAAATGATTTAATAAAGAATAGTAACTATTTAACCTATGAAGCAATAAGTAATAAAAAGATAGGAACTTGTACTAATTAAAACATGGAGTATTCGCCCAAAGAAAAAATTTTTATAAGATATATTGGTATCACTTATAATTGTAAGAACTTGGGTATGAATAGATAGACCCCCAAAAGAGATAAGAGCAATAGCTATTATCTCTTTTATAATGCTAGCTGTATTTAAAATATTTAGAGAATTTAAGGCTTGGGTAATTTCAAAAAATCCTTGAATTATAATTTGCCCTGTATTACTAAAGGGAATTATATTTATTAAAATATTGGTAATTATCATATAAAATGTTATTGTTCCAAGGATTGATATAAGAATATTAAAACTTTTATTAATAGCACTAGGAATTAATATATATAAAGGTTTTGAATTATTTTTTTTAAATATTATTTTGTTTTCGCTATTCTTTTTTTCGCGGTAAAATAGGCCAATAAAAAGATTTGCTAAATAATGAATAATAATAATTTTAAAAGTAATAAAATGGTTAAAATTAAGGCTTAAAATGTTGTATAAAAATAAGGGATTAGAAAAAAAAGTAAAACTAATTAATTTATTAGCGTCTTCTTTGCTAATTTGCTTATTCATGAGCATTTCTTTAATTATAAAAGCGCCGGCGGGTGTACCACTAAAAATGGCTAATAAGAACGCTAAAGAAGATGTTCCACTAGTATGAAAAATTTTATTAAAAATAGGAGAAATAAAATTATTTAAAAATAAAAGAATATTTGAGTTAATTATTATATCATTTAAAATAAACATGATAAAAAGGGAAGGAAATACTTTAGTTAGCCATAAAGAAAATGCTAATAAAACAGATTTATTAATAATTAAATTATTGGAAAATAAAATATAAAAGCAAACAAAAACTAAAAATAATGTGAAAATTTTCTTAAGATTATTCATAAAAACCCCTTTGCATGCTATAATAAATTAGGTGATAAAATGAAAAGTATTTTCAGTAAAGTATATGAAAAAATTAAACGTTTTTTTAAAGAAAATTATATATTTTTAATTGTTATTAGTATTCTAATTTTTTTATTTTATTATGAATTTCCTTTTGTTATATATAAAAGTGGTGGCACCATTAATTTAGAAGACCGAGTAGTAATTGAAAAAGAATATGAAGAAAAAGGAACGTTATCTATGAGTTATGTTACCGCGATGAAAGGAATTGCACCATTTATTTTACTTTCATTCTGCATTCCTGATTGGGACTTAATGCCTTTAGAAGATATTACAACTAATGGAGATTATGATGAGGTTTTAGAAGTAGGTAAAGAATACTTATCAGAAGGAATAGACAACGCCATCATCGCAGCTTTCAATGCTTCTGATTATAGTATTACTATTAATAGAGAAATAGAGAGAGTTATTTATATTAGTGAAGATGCTAAAACTAATATTAAAATTGGTGATGAAATAGTAGAAATAAATGATAATAAATTTAATAGTTTAGATGAATTAAAAGCCTATATAAACACTTTAAAAGAAGGAACTAAAATAAATTTAAAAGTTATAAATAATGGTAAAAATTATGAACGAGAAGCAACTATTTATAAAGATATTGATGATTCTTTAAAAATAGGTGTTGCTTTTAGTACTACTTATGAATATGAAACGGAAATTCCTGTATCTATCAAAATGAAGAAAAACGAATCCGGTAGTAGTGGTGGTTTAATGATGAGTTTAGCTATCTATAATGCTTTAACGGAAGAAGATATTACGCATGGCTTAAATATTGTCGGAACTGGCTCTATTTTAGCCTCTGGAGAGGTTGAAGAAATTGGTGGAGTTAAATATAAAGTTTTAGCGGCAGAAAAAAATCACGCCGATGTGTTTTTGTGTCCCGAAGAAAACTATGAAGAAGCATTGAAAGTTAAGAAGAAAAGAAATTTAAAAGTTGATATTGTGAAAGTATCATCTTTAAGTGACGCAATTACATATTTAGAAAATATTAAAAAATAAACAATATCCTCTATTTTGTGATATAATCTAATTATGGTGATTATATGAAATTTCTAGCAAAATATAATTTAGAAGGAATTAATAAAGAACTTTTAGAAGAAGCATTAACTCATAGTAGTTATTCTAATGAACATAAAGAAGTAAACAATTATGAAAGGTTAGAATTTTTAGGAGATGCTGTTTTAGAATTAATTACAAGTGAATATTTTTATAAAAATACTGATTATCATGAAGGTGAAATGACTAAAAAAAGAGCTAGTTTTGTTTGTGAACAAGCCTTAGCTCATTATGCTAAAGATATGGGAATATGTGAATATATAAGAGTTGGACATGGGCAAATAGATAATGTGAATGACACCATAATTGCCGATGTCTTTGAAGCAGTTTTAGGAGCTGTATATTTATCTTTTGGTCTAGAAAAAGCTAAAAAATATATTTTAGATTTAATTGTACCCTATATTGAAAAAGATTTTGTCTTTTTTGGGGATTATAAAACTATGCTTCAAGAATATGTTCAAACTGATAAAAAAACCTTAGAATATGTTTTAGAAAAAGAGTATGGTGAAGCTCATAATAAAACTTTTGAAGTAGCAGTTAAAATTGATAATATAGTATACGGTCGGGGTAGAGGTAAAAGTAAAAAAGAAGCTGAACAAAATGCAGCCTTTGATGCTTATAAGAAATCAGCTAAGTAGGTGTTATAAATGTATTTAAAAAGTATTAAATTAGATGGATTTAAATCATTTGCGGAAAAAACCGTATTTGAATTTAATAAAGGAATTACCGCAATTGTTGGTCCTAATGGCTCTGGTAAAAGTAATATTGTAGATGCTGTGCGTTGGGTTTTAGGAGAGCAATCAGTTAAATCATTAAGAGGTGGCTCTCTTATGAGTGATGTTATTTTTTCCGGTTCAGAGTTTAAAAATGCTTTAAATAAAGCTGCTGTTACTTTAACTTTTGATAATCACGATCATTTTTTAAATAGTGAATTTTCGGAAATTGAAGTAAAAAGAGTAGTATATCGTAATGGGGAAAATGAATATTATCTAAATAATAATCATGTTAGACTCAAAGATATTACGGATTTATTTATAGATTCTAAAACTAGTAGTGATTCCTTTAATATTATTTCCCAAGGAAATATAACGGATATTATAAATTCTAAGCCTTTAGAAAGAAGAACTATTTTTGAAAGTGCTGCGGGAGTTTTAAAATACAAAAAAAGAAAAGAAGAATCATTAAAAAAATTAGATAAATCTCAAGATAATTTAAATAGTATTAATTTAGTAATTGAAGAATTAAAAACGTCACTTTTACCATTAGAAAGTGAAAGCAAAATTGCTACTAAATATTTAGAATTAAAAGATAATTTAAAAAATACTGAAATAGCTTTAATAACAAGTGATATTAATACTTATAATATTGAATATGAAAATTTAAAGAAAAAAGAAGAAGAATTAAATAGCAAATTAGAGAAAATTAATTTTAAAACAAATGATGATAAATGTGAAAAATTAAAATTGGATATATATAAAAAAGATGATGAAATAGCGTTATTAAATCAAAAAATATTAAAAATAACGGAAGAATTATCTTTATTTAATAGTGAAAAACGAATTGCCATAGAAAGAGCTAAATACGAATATAGTGATGATAAAGTTCAAAATAATTTAATTAATTTAAAAGAAGAAGAATTAAATACTATTAAAGAGATAGATCTTTTAAATAATGAAATAGATAATTTAAATAAAGAAATAAAAGATACTGAAAATTTAAATAATAATACTACCTTTGATTATAATAATATTACTTTAAAAAGAAATAGCTATAATAATGAATTGGAGGATGATTTAAAAGAAAAATATCAATTAGAAAATAAAATTAATCTCTTAGAAAATAATATTTTAAATAATGAAACGATGCCTTTAAGTGTCAAAAATATTATAAATAATAATCGTTTAATGGGAATTCATAATACTTTAGGTAACATTTTAGATATTCCAAATAATTATTCTGTTGCAACTTCTGTTATATTAGCTTCTGGGATTAATTTTATAGTAGTAGATGACGAAATAGCTGCTAAAGAAGCAATTAATTATTTAAAAGAAAAGAATTTAGGACGAGCAACTTTTTTACCATTAAATATAATTAAATCTCGTCTTATTGATAGTGGTACTATTAATAGAGTGGCAAGTATCTCTGGTTATGTAGGTATTTTATCTCAATTAGTAAAATACGATCATAAATATCAAAATATAATTGAAAATCAATTAGGTAATGTAATCGTAGCAAGTGATATTGATAGTATGAATAATATAGCTAAAATATTAGAATATAAGTATCGGATTGTATCACTTGATGGAAGTGTTATTTACGCTGGTGGTTCTATAAGTGGTGGGGGTAATAAAAAGAATAATATTATATCTTTTAAATTAGAGTTAGAAGAAAATAATAATAAATTAAAAAATGTAAATACTAAGATTGAAACCTTAAATGAAGAAATTAAAAATCTTGATAATGATTATGAGTTAATTAATGGAAAATTAACCAAAATAAAAGAAAAATTAATTGAATTAGACACAATTAAGAAAAATAAATTAAATACTTTAAATAATTTAGAAGAAAAACTAAAAATTATTAAAAATGATATTGAAGGCGCCAATACTTTAAAAAATAATAGTATTGATTCTAAATTAGAAGACATCATGAATAAAGTTAATTTATTAGAAATTGATAAAGAAAAGCTGGAACAAGAGATGGCTACTTTAAAAGATGATAAAGATAAATTAAATAGTGATTTAGAATTATTAGAAAAAGAAAGAGCGCGTATTAATAGTGAATACCGAGTTAATGCTAGTGAACTTAATGACATTAGTGGTAATATTGGTAAATTAAATGCCAAATTAGATAATTTATTATTAACTTTAAATGAAGAATATAATATGACTTATGAATTTGCACAAGAAAATTATGCTTTAGATATCGAAATTGATATAGCACGAAATATGGTTCAAAAACTAAAGCATGAAATTAGGTCTTTAGGAGAAGTAAATATTGGTAGTATTAAAGAATACGAAAGATTAAGTACTAGGTATAACTTTTTAATGAAACAAAAAGAAGACTTAGAATCTTCAATTACGGGTCTTTTAGATATCATAAGTGATATGGACAATATTATGATTGATAAATTTAAAAATACATTTAATAAAATTAAAGAAGAATTTAGTAAAGTATTTAAAATAATGTTTCAAGGGGGAAATGGAAGCCTAGAATTAACTGATCCTAATGACTATTTAAATACGGGAATTGAAATGATTGTTATTCCACCAGGCAAAAAACTTAATAATACACAAAGCTTATCAGGAGGAGAGAAAAGCTTGACCGCAATTTGTTTATTGTTTGCTATTCTCAATGTATCGCCAGTGCCATTCATTATTTTAGATGAAGTTGAAGCTGCTTTAGATGAAGCTAATGTTGATTTATTTGGTGAATATTTAAATAAAAAGAAGAATGATAGTCAATATATTTTAATTACTCATAAAAAAAGAATGATGGAATACGCAGATGTCTTATATGGTATTACCATGCAAAATGCCGGAATTAGTAAAGTAGTGGGAGTTGAACTTCAAAATATATAAAAAATGCCAGAAATTAAATTTCTCGCATTTTTTCTTTATCTTTAAAAGGATTTTTAGGATCTATTTTATCTATAAATAATATTCCTTTTAAATGATCCATTTCATGTTGGAAGGCTACCGAAATATCTTCTCTAACTCGAATTTCTTGTTCTTTACCATTTATATCTTGATATTTAACTCGCATGCGAGCATAACGTGGAACAATTCCACATACTTCTCTGTTAACAGAAAGACAACCTTCTCCTTCACCAACATATATTAATTCTTCACTATGACTGATAATTTTAGGATTTATAATAACATAATTTTTAAATTTTTCATTTTCTAATTCTTCAACAATTACAAATATATTTTTAGGAATACCTAATTGAATAAAAGCAAGTCCCATTCCCGGTCGTAAATTGTATTTTTCATAGTATTTTTTTATTTGACTCATAGTTAAATAGGTTATCATGTCATCAATTAATTTACGATCATGATCTGATAGGGGAAAAGTAACTTCATGACTAATTTTTCTTAAAGTTTTATCTTTTTCATCTAAAATTTTAATATTTGGTAAAGTCATTTTATCTCCTTCTAGTTACCCCTTTATTATACTCATTTATTTCTAATTTTATTTTCTTTACTTCATTTATGAAAAGAACTTTTTCTTCACTTATTAGTGTATCACTATTAATTAATTCATTGTAATGTTGCATTTGCAAGTATAAACCTTGCATATATGGGTCTGTCTCATTTAAAATTATCTCATTATTAGTAATTTGCCTTTCAAAATTAATTGCAAAAATCGCTAATTTTGCTAATTTACTTTGAGAAAATTTTATTTCATTATTTTGTTTACTTACATTAAGATAAATATCTAAAAAATTTTTAAGTGTACTTAAATATAGCTTTTCTATTGCAAAGTCATTTAATGCAATTTCATAATTCTCTTTTAAAAATTCTAATTTAGAATTTAATGCCGGATTATAATCTAATTTTTCGCTATAACAAAATTTAAAAAAATTTCCCATAAAATATCGATTAGAAAAATTATCTAAAATATATTTTTTGACATTTTCAATATCAAAAAAACTTTTTTCACTATTAAAAGGAACACTTCTTAAAAATAATTTCATCTCTTCATTTTTATTGTCATATTTTAAAATACCTATATGCCAACTTATTTTGTCAAGTGGTAAAAGATCAGCGTCAACTAAAAAATATTTTAGACTATTCTCATCCACAAATTCTTCTGTAAATTTTAAAATATCTTGAAGATTTTCTTCTTTTAAATTTTCATATCCTTCTAATAATGAGTATAAATGAATACCTTCAAATGAATTTTTGCTTTCGTAAATAGCTAAACAATACTTCATAAATATCCCCCTTATACGTTTAAAATTATACCATATCTTTTATTTTTTGTCAAAATTATGTCAATTTATGTTGCTTAAAGAAAAAAATTATTATTTGAAAATAATAAAAATTATGTTTTTAAAAGCGAAAAAGAATTTATTTCTTTTATTAATTCTTAATTTATGATATTATTAACTTGGTGTTTTTATATGCAAGGGAAAAATATTAGAAATTTTTCAATTATTGCTCATATTGATCATGGTAAAAGTACCTTGGCTGATCGCATTCTGGAATTAACCGGAGCCGTTTCCAAAAGAGAAATGAAAGATCAACTCTTAGATAGTATGGATATCGAAAGAGAAAGAGGAATAACAATTAAATTAAATACTGTTAAATTAAAATATAATTATCAAAATCAAGAGTATATTCTAAATTTAATAGATACTCCGGGGCATGTTGATTTTTCCTACGAAGTAAGTCGAAGTTTAGCGGCTTGTGAAGGAGCCATTTTAGTAGTAGATGCCGCCCAAGGCATTGAAGCTCAAACGCTTGCTAATCTATATCTAGCTATGAATCAAGATTTAACTATTATTCCCGTTATCAATAAAATTGATTTACCTAATGCAGATATTCCGAAAGTAAAGAAAGAATTACAAGATGTTTTAGGATTTAAAGATGAAGATATAATTTTAACTAGTGGCAAAACTGGGGAAGGGGTAAAAGAATTATTAGACCGGGTAGTAACAAAAATTCCTGCTCCAAGAGTAAATACTACAGCTAAAACTCGCGCTTTAATATATGATTCATATTTTGATAGCTATAAAGGTGTTGTGTTGTTAATTAAAGTAGTTGATGGCAAAATAAATGTTAAAGATAAAATCAAAATGTTGGCTACTAATAAAATATTTGAAGTTACCGAACTAGGCGTTAAAATGCCTAAAGAACATTTAGTAAATACTTTAGAAAGTGGTGAAGTTGGCTTTTTAGCAGGAGCCATTAAAGACATATCAAGTGTCCATGTTGGGGATACCATAACCGTTATTGGGAATGAATCCGATGAGCCATTAGAAGGATATGCGAAAATGAAACCGATGGTTTATTCAGGAATTTACCCAATTGAGGCAAACAAATATGAAGCTTTAAAAGAAGCGTTAGAAAAATTGAAATTAAATGATGCTTCTTTAACTTTTGAGCCTGTTACTAGTGAAGCTTTAGGTTTTGGTTTTCATACTGGTTTCTTAGGTCTATTACATTCTGAAATAATTACAACAAGATTAGAAAGAGAATTTAATTTAGATATTATTGTAACAAGTCCATCGGTAGTGTATGAAGCTTATTTAACCAATGGTGAAATGATTATCGTTGATAGTCCAAATAAAATGCCAACACGAGAAAAAATAAAGACGATTAAAGAGCCATATATTTACACTAATATTATTTCTCCCGCTAATTATGTTGGCAGTATTATGGAACTATGTCAAAATAAAAGAGGAATATATAAAAATATTGAGTACATAAATGATACTAGAGTTAATATTCATTATGAATTACCGTTATCGGAAGTTGTTTATGACTTTTATGATAAACTTAAAAGCCGAACTAATGGTTATGCTTCGTTTGATTATGATATAATTGGTTATAAAGAAAGCGATTTAGTGAAAATGGATATTTTACTTAATGGAGAAAAAGTAGATGCTCTTTCAATGATTATTCATAAAGATTTTGCTTATTCAAAAGGTAGAAGTATAACTGCAAAATTAAAAGAAGTAATTCCAAAGCAAATGTTTCAAGTTAGTATTCAAGCAAGTATTGGCTCTAAAGTTATTGCAAGAGAAAATATAAGTGCCTTACGTAAAAATGTTTTAGCCAAATGTTATGGTGGCGATATAACTAGAAAAAGAAAACTTTTAGAGGCACAAAAAGAAGGTAAAAAAAGAATGAAAATGGTCGGAAAAGTTGAAGTCCCAAGTGAGGCGTTTTTAAGTATTTTAAGGAGTGATGAAAATGGCAATAAATAATTCTTTTAATTCAGAAGGATATTATCAAATTTTAAGAGAAACTAAGATGTTAGTGGAACTTTTTTTGAGTACGAATGAATCTGACATATCCCTTGCTAATAGGACGGGTTTTTCTTCTTCCACTATTGGACGAAGACTCACAAATAAATCCGTAATATTGCAAGCCTTTCCTGAAAATGGCGAAGAAATATATCAAAAAGTTATGGAGCAAAGAAGAGAAAATTTATTAAGAGGCAAATTAATTGGTTCACAAGTTAGTCAAATGAATTATAGTATGAATGACTTACCAAGATTAAGTTTAATTATTTTTGGACTATCAAAAGAAAATCAATTAAAATTGTTAATGCATTTGGCTTTAACATTTAGAGTAAAAATAGGCCTTTTAGCATCGCTATTTAGAATTGATGAGAATGAATTATTAAATAATTTATTGGATTATTCAAAAAATAAAGATGGACTACGGGGAGCATTGAGATACTTAACTACTCAAGATAGAACGGATCAAAATTTAGCAATGCAAAGATTAGTAAATTTTTATTATGAATATATTAATGCTATTCGCGGAAAAAATAATCTATCTAAGGAAGAAGTAATGCGGACCGTAACAGATGAAGATGCGCAAAAGTTAGCAAATGAAAAACATGAATTTCGTAATAAAATTAGTGAAAAAGAAATTAAAATAATGTTAAATTATCATTTAAAATATGCCTTAAAATTAAATCAAACCGCTAATATTTTCAATGTTCCATTTGAAACTTTATCAAAAACATTTGATAAATTCGTTACTAATGATGCCGAATTAAGTCAAAGATATGAAGATTTGTTAAACTATAATGTATATCTTAAAAAGCTAAGTAGTGAAAGTTGGCATCATGTTCGATAATAGTATTAGTGTCTACATTCATATTCCTTTTTGTCAAAAAATATGCACTTATTGTGACTTTTGTAAGGTTTTATATAATAAAGAGTGGGCTGTAAATTATTTAAAAAAATTAAAAGAAGAAATTAATGAAAGATATATGGGGGAGGATATTAAAACCATTTATATTGGTGGGGGAACTCCTAGTTGTCTTTCATTAAAAGAAATTGAGTATTTACTTTCCTTAACCAAATTTTTTAAAATAACTAAATTAGAAGAATTCACTTTTGAATGTAATATTGAGGATATAAATGTGGAATTACTTAAATTATTAAAAGAATATGGTGTAAATAGGTTAAGTATCGGAATTGAATCATTTGATACAGAAAATTTATTATTAATGAAAAGGACTTGTTCTTATAAAGATACTTTAGCTAAAATGGAACTCATGAGATCATTAGGGTTTAATAATATTAATTTAGATTTAATTTATGCATTACCTAAGGAATCATTAAATATTGTTAAAAATGATTTAAAATTATTATTAAAACTAAATCCCGAACACATTAGTACTTATAGTTTAATGATTGAAGATAATACTTTTTTGAGCTACCGTAAAATCCATAGTATTGATGATGAAATAGATGCTAAAATGTATGAATATATCTGTAAAAAATTAACTAAAAGTGGTTATACTCACTACGAAGTTAGTAATTTTGCGAAACCTGGTTATTTTTCTAAACATAATTTATGTTATTGGAATAATTTAGAATATTATGGCTTTGGCTGTGGTGCATCGGGTTATATTGCCGGAGTAAGATATAATAATACCCGTAGTTTATCAAATTATCTAAAAGGTGAATATATAAGTAGTGATGAACTTCTTTCTAAAGAAAAGATAATGGAATATGAACTTATTTTAGGATTGCGGAAATTAGAGGGCATTAATTTAAAAGAATTCTATGATAAATATCATGTAAATATGCAAAGCTTATTTCCTATTAAACCGCTTTTAAAAAATGGTGATTTAATTTATAAAGAAGGAAATATTGCTATTAATCCTGATAAATTGTATATTATGAATGAAATTCTTTTGAAATTAGTATAAAATTATCTATCTTTTTCCATAATAATATAGGAAATGGGTAATATTTATGCTCAATGATTTAAAGATACTGAATGGCAATTTAGATTTAAAATTTGATAAATATACTTATGAATATACAGTAGAGGTTGAAAATGATATTGATCATTTAGAAATATCTTATAAACTAGATGAGAACGCTAACATTGAAATTATTAATAATGAGTTAAGGGAAGAAGAAAATATTGTAACAATTAAAGTTAGTGATGAAAAATCAGAAGAAATATATACATTATATGTCCATAAAGATGAAGAAGTAGTAAGTGGAATTGATAATTATAAAAAGAATTTAGAAGTTATCAAAGAAGAAGAGATAAATGTTTATCAAGTACAAATTTTAAGTATCAGTGTTTTTTTAATCATCATAATTATATTTACATTTTTGTTTGGAAGAAAAAATAAAATTAATAAAAATAAAATCATTTAGTATTATTTACTAGGTGATTTTTTTGTTTAAATTAATAAAACATCGAGGTATACATGATGAAGATATCCATGAAAATACTTATGAAGCCATAAAAAATGCATTTAATAATTCTAAATATGTAGGAGTAGAATTCGACATCAGGGAAACCCTTGATCATGAATTTGTTATCTTTCATAATGCTTATTTTAATAATAAACTTATAAGTAATACCAAATATAAAGATTTACCTAAATATGTTCCAAAATTAAAAGATATATTAAAAATAAATAGTAATAAAATATTTTTATTAGAAATTAAAAATATTAGTAGTTTTTCTAAATTTATTTTTTTATTGCAAAAATATAATAATAAGAAAATCTATGTCATGAGTTTTTCTAATAATTTAATTAATAAAGTAGATGTAAATGATAGGCATTATAAAATTGGTATTTTAAATTATGTTTTAAATACTAATAAAGATATTAAAAAATTAGATTTTATTTGTATTTTAAATAGTTTACTTAATGAAAATATTTTAAATATTCTATCTGATAAAGAAGTATTTTCTTATGGAATTTTTGAAAATTTAAAATATGAAAATGTTTATTATATAGTGGATCAATAAAAGATTTATTAAATAACTACTTTTTTTTCAATTTTTATTGTATAATTTTGATAGGTGATACTTTATGAAAATGATTATTTCTGCTGGGGGAACCGGTGGTCATATATATCCAGCTTTAGCTATTATTAAAAAATTTCAAGAAAAAGATCCCAATTTTGAAGTATTATATATAGGTACTCATGACCGAATGGAAAATGAAATTGTCCCTAAAAATGGAATTCCTTATGAATCAATCAAAATTTATGGCTTTAGTAAAAAGAAGATTGGTAAAGATTTTTATAATATTGCTCTTATTATTAAAGCCTATAATAAATGTCTTAAGATTATCGATAAATTTAAACCTGATATTATCGTGGGAGTTGGTGGTTATGTAACTTTTCCAGTTATTTTAGCTGCTAAAAAAAGAAAAATAAAATGTGCTTTACATGAACAAAATATGATTCCTGGCAAAACTAATAAATTTTTAAGTCGGGGTGTTAATGCAGTATTTACAACCTTTGAAACTAGTAAAGATTATTTTGATAAATGTGTAAATTGTATTTATACTGGTCATCCTTGTACTGATAATGTAGGGAAACTAAAAGCAGTTTCTAAAGAATCGCTGGGACTTGATAAAGATAAGAAGTTAGTGATGATTACTTCAGGCTCTCAAGGTAGTAAGGGGTTAAATGGTAAATTAATTCAATTTCTAAAAATGGTTAAAAATGCTAGTTATGAAGTTCTAGTAGTAACAGGTAAAAATAATTATGAAGAATTTACAACAGAAAATCAATTTAGTAAAAATGTTAAAATAATCCCTTATTTAGATAATATGGCCGCCTTTTTTAAAAATTGTGATTTAGTAATAGGTCGAAGTGGAGCGGGGACTGTATGTGAACTTTTAGCATCTCATACGCCTTCCATCCTAATACCTAGTCCTAATGTAGCCAATAATCATCAATATTATAATGCCTTAGGGGTAGAAGAAGCTAAAATGGCTATTATGATTGAAGAAAAAGATTTAGATAGTCAAAATTTATATCAAAAAGTTAATTCCTTATTAAAAGGTGATGATGAATATCAAACTCTTAAAAATAATTTAAATAAATATCAAAAACCTAATGCCAGTGAAAAAATATATAAAAGTATTAAGGAGATTGTTAAAAATGTTTAGTGGGTGTGGCGAAATAATTGAAAATGCTTCTTTAGAATCTTATAATACTTTTGGAATTAAAACATCTTCTAAATATTTAATTAAACCCTATAGTACCGAAGAATTACTAAATTTAATGAATGAATTAACTAATAAAAAAATAAAATATTTAGTATTAGGTAAAGGTTCAAATGTTTTATTGCCAGATACTGAATTTAAGGGAGCAGTTATCAGTTTAGAATATTTAAATAAGATAGAATTTCAAGATAATTTAGTTACTGCTGAAGGTGGCATTAGTTTAGGTGCTTTAGCTAAATATACAATAGATCATAATTTAGAAGGACTTCATTATTTAGCATTAATTCCTGGTTCTTTAGGGGGAGCATTATATGGTAATGTTGGTTCTTTTGGCCATGAAATATATGAATATGTAGAAAGTGTAGAAGTAATTCGTAATAATACTCTAATTAAATTAGATAAAAGTGATATCAAATATAGCTATCGCTATACGTCATTTAAAGAAAATAATGATATAATAGTAAAGGCAACTCTTAAATTAACAGAGACTAAGAATAAAGAAGAATTATTAGACTTTATAAATACTACTAGAAAAAAACGTTTAGAAACTCAACCATTAGAGTATAAAAATGCGGGCAGTGTTTTTAAAAATCCACCTCAAGATTATGCAGGTAGATTAATTGAAAGTCTAAATTTAAAAGGTTATCGCCTTGGGGATGCCGAAGTATCAGAAAAGCATGCTAATTTTATTATTAACAGAAATAACGCAACTAGTAATGATATTGAAAAATTAATTAATTATATAAAAGAAGAAGTTTATAAAGCCTATAAAATAGAATTGGAATTAGAAATTAATATAATAAAGTGGGATTAAATATGAATAAAAAAGGACATAAAAAAAGATTAAAAATACGAGGATTATTAGTAATAATTTTATTTATTTATTTACTTGGTAATATTATTTATTATTTTGTGAGAATGCCTCTTAAAAATATTGAAATAACCGGTAATACTTATCTTAAAAATAATGATATTACAAATTATTTAAATTTAGATGGTATATTATATATAAAGGCAAATACCCCTAAAATTAAAAAAGAATTATTAAAATTAGATTTAGTAAAAAATGCGAAAGTAACTAAAAATTTATTTGGGACTTTAAAAATAGAAATAGAAGAAGAAGATATTTTATTTTATAATTTAAATAGTAAAAAAATTGTGTTAGCAAGTGGCAAAGAAATAGAATATGATAAAGAATTTTTAGGAATACCAATTCTTATCAATATAGTCCCAGATGCAATTTATAAAGAATTTATCGAAAAATTAATAAAAGTAGATAAAAATATTTTAAGTCAAGTTAGTGAAATGGAATATAGTCCATCAGTTATTAATGATAAAGTAGTTGATGATAAAAGATTTTTATTTAGGATGAATGATGGTAATACAATTTATATAAATACAATAAATATTGAAAAGATTAATGATTATTTGGAAATTTATGAAGCAATAGTGAATAAAAATGGGGATATTAATGGTTGTTTATACCTAGATAGTAATAGCGAAAATAATCATTTTAATAACTGTGAAAGTGAAAAAATAGAAGTAGATGAAGATAATGAACAAAATTAATTATGATCATGAATTAGAAAATATTATTAATAATTTAAGTTATCGTCCCAAGTTACTATTACATAGTTGTTGTGGTCCATGTTCTTCTTATGTAATTACATATTTAAAAGATTATTTTGATATAACAGTTCTTTATTATAATCCTAATATAGAACCAATAAGCGAATATGAAAAAAGAAAAAAAGAACAAATTAGATTAATTAGAGAATTAAATTTACCAAATGTATCTATTATGGATATTGACTATGATAATCATACTTATAGAGATTATGTAAAGGGACATGAAAATGATCCCGAGGGTGGAGCTAGATGTCATCTTTGTTATAGATTAAGATTAGAAAAGACAGTAGAAATTGCTAAAGAAAATAATTTTGAATATTTTGGTACTACTCTTACCGTTAGTCCTTATAAAAATGCGGAAGTTTTAAATAAAATTGGAGAATATTTAGCAAGTACATATAATGTTAAATGGTTATATAGTGATTTTAAGAAAAAAGATGGCTATAAAAAATCAATTGAATTATCTAAAAAATATAATTTATATAGACAAGATTATTGTGGATGCGATTTTAGCAATTATCATAATATTGAAGAATAATTATTAAAACGCATTTTTTTCTTGTATAAAAGCATATAATTTGTTACAATAGGTATGGCTTTAAAAGTCAAATAGACATTAATTTTTAGCCTACGCCGAGTGCTCAAATAATATTTGAGTGGTAAGGGTATTAAAAATTAAGAAGAAAAACGAAAGGAAGAGTGATTATTTTATGGCCGTAGTTTCTATGAGTTATTTATTAGAAGCTGGAGTTCATTTTGGTCATCAAACTAAAAGATGGAATCCAAAAATGAAAGAATATATCTTTACAGCAAGAGAAGATATATATATTATTGACTTGCAAAAAACACAAGCATTGCTTGAAGAAGCTTACAATGAAATTAAGAATATTGCTACTAATGGAGGAAAATTCTTATTTGTAGGTACTAAAAAACAAGCTAGTGAAGTATGTGTAGAAGAAGCACAAAGAAGTAAATCTTTCTATGTAACAGAAAGATGGTTAGGAGGAACACTTACAAATTTCCGAACAATTCGTCGTCGTGTAAAAAGACTTGAAGAAATTGAAGAAATGGAAAAAGCAGGAAAATTTGAAGTATTACCAAAAAAAGAAGTTATTGGTATTAAAAAAGAATATGATAAATTAAATAAAATTCTTTGTGGTATTAGAGATATGGATAAAATACCTCAAGCTTTAATAGTAGTTGATCCTAAAAAAGAATATAATGCAGTTAAAGAAGCAAGAAAATTAAATATTCCTGTCTTTGGGATTGTTGATACTAATGGTGATCCTGATGATGTTGATT
>CANQYF010000012.1 GCA_947628075.1 uncultured Bacilli bacterium
GTGGGGCAAGATCCTTATCATGGCGAAGGAGAAGCTCATGGCCTTTCTTTTAGTGTTCAAAAAGGTATTAAAATTCCCCCTTCACTCCAAAATATTTATAAAGAATTAGAAAATGACTTAGGGATAAAGCCGGCCGATACTGGTGATTTAACAAAATGGGCACAAGAAGGAGTTTTACTTCTTAATGCTGTTTTAACCGTTGAAAAAGATCATCCGGCATCTCATCGAAATATTGGCTGGGAACTACTTACTGATTATATAATTAAAGCTCTTAATCAAAAAAAAGAACCAGTTGTGTTCATTTTATGGGGAAATTTTGCTAAAGAAAAGAAAAAATTTATTACAAGTCCGAGTCATCTAGTGATTATGAGTTCACATCCTTCACCGTTTTCGGCAAGTAACGGATTCTTTGGTTCCAAACCTTTTTCAAGAACAAATGAATTTTTAATTAAAAATAAAATAAAACCGATTGATTGGAAGATTTAAAATAAATCTTTATCATCGGTTTTTTTATTAGTGTTATAAAATCCTCTTATTTTAAAATTAGCAATTTTACTTACCATATTATATGGTATGTTTTTTAATAATTTATTAGATTCAATTGCGTTTTGATTAAAAACATTTTTGGCTGCCATTAAAACTTCATCAATTTCTCTTAATCTTTTAAAATTTTTACTAAAATCAGTATCTTTTGCTAATTTATCATAGTCATTAGCTAAGTCATTAATTAAATTACTTGCTTCTTCTAATTTCATATCTTTTTCGTTATTAGTAATAATCATATCTTTAATAGAAATAAAATCTTTTAAATAATCTTTTTTACCAGTTACTTTTTTAATTGAATTATTTAAAGTAATAATGATTTCTAATTTTGCTTGCAAATTTTCATCAATTATTTTTTCAGCTTTATCCATCTTTTCTTTATAGCCTTTCAAGTTATTAACACAGGCAAAATAAATAAATACTAATACCGCTATTAAAGCAAATAAAACTACTAATAATATATAAAAGTTCATTATAATCCCTTACTTTCTCTTATTTTTTCCAATAATTTCTTTAACTTCTTTTTTATTTAATAAGTAATAAATAATCAGTAATATAAGACCTATTAAACCAATTAATAAAATTAATATAATTCTATTTTCTACATTACTTATTATATCACATGATATTAAAGATAAAAATATCATAATTAAATATACCCCAATAAGTTTAGGTAATTTTACGAGAGTATCATGAAAATTTAAATTGAAACTTTTCTTTAAAGATGTAAGTGCAATTATTAATGATACTAAATAACCTATTAAAGTAGCAGCAATTGCACCATAATATGGATAAAGATGTAATTTATCAAAAAGAAGCATTAAGGGAGCATCTAAGCATAGATTAATGATAATACCTGCTAAAACAGCAATATAAATTAATTTAGTTTTACTTAAACCTTGAAGTCCATTACAAACCATTATATATAATGCATCAAAAGAGGCCACTATAATTGAAAATCTCATAATATTTGTGCCAAGTTCATTAACCCCAAAGAAAATTGTCCAAATTTGTTTAGCAAATATACTCATAAATATTGCAATTGGTAAGGCAACGTATAAAAATATTTGCAAGATTTTATTAAATTTATCATTAATATCTTTTTGATCATTTTGAGCATTACTTCTAGAAATACTAGGTATCAAACTTAAAGCAACTCCAGTGGCAATACTAGTAATTATGGTATTCATTTTACTGCCATAGGTTGTAAAAATACTACTTATAGTAGTAACAGTTACAGGACTAAATTTTAAATAATTTAATACCCTTGTTAATATAGCTAAGTCAGTAAACGAATAAATGGAATTAGCAATGTTAATAACAATAAATGGTATAGCATAAGTAATAATTTTTTGAACTATGCTCTTTTTTTCTTTTTTATTTAAAGAATCAACATTTACTTTATTTTCTTCTCGTAATTTAAATATTTTTTTCCCTAAATATAAATAACCTATTATAGCTCCAATAGTAGCTCCAAAAACCGCAATTCCTATGGTGCTTTTTAAACTAAATTTTAAAACTTTATAAAAAACAAAACTACCAGCAATGATAACAATAACTCTAACTATTTGTTCTATAACTTGACTAAATGAAGCCGGAGTCATATAACCATGTCCTTGTAAATAACCACGACTAATTGATAAAAGGGGAACTATTAAAATAGCAAATGATACACATCTTATAACAAAAGATATTTCAGATATAGTATTTACAACTGCATTATTTGATCCAACTAACATTTTGGCAATTGTAGGAGCAAATAAGAAACATATTAAAAATGAAATAAAAGAAAAAATTAATATTATTTTTTTTGCTTCTTTAAACATATATTCTTTTTCTTTAGGTTTATTTAATGAATTATATTCACTAGTAAGTTTGCTTATAGCTAAAGGGACCCCAGCGGTTGATATTGTTAAAAATAAATTATAAATATTATAAGCATAACCATATAATGCTCCCCCTTCATAACCAACAATGGCTTTAAAAGGAATTGCATAAATGATGCCTAAAAATTTTGATATAAATATTGCTAAGGTAGCTATTAAAGCACCTTCCATAAAATCATTTTTTCTCATAATAAACTCCTATATATAATTATATATTGCTCGCTTTCAGTGAGCAAGTTTTAATTAATCATTTAGTGTCAAAATTTAAGTTAATAAAGAAAAAAACGGTTATCCCGTTTTTAAAAGTTTTTTTCTGAATAAGCATGTGAATAATTAATACGTTCCATAAATTCTACATAATCTAGGTAAATCATTCTAATTAAATACCAATTTCCATTACTGGGATCACTTAATATTAAATGATCTCTACCAGCTTCTTCAATTATTCCAGAATAAATTTTGTTTTGCCATTCACTACTATCTGGATAGGAAACATAAGCATTAACGCGTTTTCCTTTATTAAGTCTTAAAATATTTTCAATGTAACTTTGTTCCATTGGCATGAGACTAGAGGAAGAAATATTACCTGGTGGGGTTGTAGGTATTACCTCAGTAGGTATGGAATTGCTAGGAAATGTTGGATTTTGATAATAATTGCCATTCATCATTAATCACCTCTTTAAAATAATATGTGTTAAATAAATTTTATTGCAACTAAAAAAAGAATTTTGTATAATTAATATAAGGTAGATAGAATGAAAAAGGAAAAAGAATTAAATAAGAAAAATACTATGGAAGTGATAATAGCAGGTTTAGCCTTTGTATTTGGTACTTTTTGTTTAGCATTATGCTATAACCTTTTTTTCGTTCCTAATAACTTAGTAGTTGGAGGTACATCTGGTTTAGGTTTAATTGTAGAAAAATTAACTGGTTTTTCTTCGCAAGCTTTTATTTATATTTCATCAATTGTTTTACTTATATTGAGTTTTATTTTTTTAGGTAAAGAAGAAACAGGAAGAACGGTAATTGGCTCTTTATTATACCCATTATTTATTACTTTTACTTATCCTTTAGCCAATTTTTTACTTGAATATTTATCTTTCCAAGAAATGCTTGTAACAGTTATTTTAGCCGGTTTGTTATATGGATTTAGTAATGGTTTAGTATATAAATTTGGTTATTCAACTGGTGGTAGTGATGTTATAGTAAGACTTGCTAGAAAGTATTTACATTTTAGTGAAGGTAAAGGTGTTTTAGGATTTAATGTCATTGTTATATTATTAGGAGGATTTGTATTTGGACTTGATAATGCAGTTTATGCCACGATTATTTCCGTAATAGCCTCATTTCTAGTAGATAAAATTATTATAGGTATTTCTGATAGTAAAAAATTTATGATTTATACAAGAAAATCACATGATATCAAAAATCTTATTGAAGATGAATTTCAAACTGGTTATACCATTTTTCCTACGGTAGGAGGATATTCCCATATTAAAGGGGCCATGATAATGTGTGTTATTAGTAATCGTGATGTTAATCTTTTTAAAGATAAGATTTTAGAAATAGATGAACATGCTTTCTTTGTAATAAGTGATTGCTATGAAGTACAAGGTGGCGTTAAAAGAAGTAATATTCCTTTTATCTAAAAATGTCAACAAAGAGATTTATCCTTATTTTTCCATTTATATAATGGAATTTTTTTGATATAATTGTATTGGAGTATAGATATGAAGTTTATTGAATTAAAAAATGTTACTAAAACTTATTCCACGGGAGTGACAGCTTTAGCGGATTTATCAGTTGAAATCGAAAAAGGCGAATTTGTCTTTGTTATTGGACATACCGCAAGTGGTAAATCAACTTTTATTAAAATGCTCTATCGCGAAGAAAAGCCAACTAAAGGTAGTGTAATTGTTGGTGGAGTTAACGTGGCTAAATTACGTAATGGACGTGTTTATAAATTAAGGAGAAAAATTGGAGTAGTCTTTCAAGACTTTAAATTATTACCTAAACTTACTGTATATGAAAATGTTGCTTTTGCTTTAGAGTCATTAGGGATGAAAGCTAGCGAGATTAGGCCAAAAGTTTTGAAAGCAATTGAAATAGTTGGTTTAAAAGAAAAAGTTAGAAGTTTTCCTCATCAATTATCCGGAGGCGAACAACAAAGAGTTTGTATAGCAAGAGCGATTGTTAATGAACCTAAACTTTTAATTTGTGATGAGCCAACAGGAAATTTAGACCCAGAAACAAGTAAAGAAATTATGAAGGTGATTGAAAATATTAATAAAGAATTTAAGACAACAGTTATAATGGCTACCCATGATAAAGATATCGTTAATAGAATGAAAAAAAGAGTTTTATTAATAGAACATGGAGTATTAACTGGGGACTACTTGAAAGGAAGTTATAAATCTCATGAAGGCGCTTAGAATAATTGGAAGAAGTATTAGAGATGCCTTTAAAAGTGTCTTTAGAAATTTTAGTTTAAGTATAGCATCTATTTTGTGTGCAACGATAACTCTTTTAGTAGTAGCAATAGTCTTTGTAGTGGCTGCTAATGTTAATAACGCTACTGAATCTTTAGAACAAGAATTAAGTATTATAGTTTATGTTGAAAAAAAAGCATCTAGTAGTGATATTGAATATTTAGAAGGAGCCATCAAAAATGTTGAAGGTGTTAATGAAGTTGTATTTATAAGTAATGAAGAAAGAGTTAAAGATTTAGGAGAAAGTAATGCTTCTTTAGGCTCTTTAATAGAATCATATGAAACCAATCCCCTTTTGAATTCTTTTACTGTCTATGTAACTGATTCTGAAAAATTAGATGTAGTAACAAATGAGATTAGAAATATGGATTTTGTTGATAGTGCTAATTATGGTGATGAGGCAGTAGATACTATATTATCTGTGTTTGATGTAGTTAAAACAGGAACTTTAGTAGTAGTAGTTGCCCTTATTTTTGTTACTGCCTTTTTAATCACAAATACAATTAAATTAACTATTTATTCAAGAAGAAACGAAATTGAAATAATGCGTTTAGTGGGAGCTTCTAATACTGCCATAAAAATGCCATTTGTTTTTGAAGGATTTACAATTGGCCTTCTTGGTTCTTTAATTCCAATTATTACGGTTATCTATGGTTATATTATTGTTTATGCTAAATTAAATGGTAAAATAATAACAGATATTATCTCTTTAATAAATCCATATAATTTTATCTTTTATATAGCTTTAATTATAGCAGGACTAGGAGCCATAATTGGTATGTTTGGTAGTCTCTTAGCTGTTAGAAAGTATTTAAAAATATGAAAAAAGTATTAGATGGAATATTTAAAATTATTTTAATTTTAGTTGTATCATTTGGCTATCTAATTCCTCCCCTTAAAGTAAAAGCCGCTAGTGATTTAGATCGAACTTTAGCAGATGTTAAGGCCGAATTAAAAACAATGCAAAATAAATTAGCAGCTAATCAAAATAGTCAAAAGAAAACTCAAGCTGAAATAGACCGAGCTGAAGCTAATATGGGTCAAACTAAGCATGAGATAGAAGAAGCAGAAAAAGAAATTGTTTTATTAAAAGATGAAATGAATAAAACAAATGAAGAAATTGAAAAATTAAAAGCGGAAAATGAACAATTATTAATTCTATATCAAAAATTAGAAAATGAAAATGTTTATTTTTCTTATATAACTGGGGCAAGCACGATTACCGAAATGATAATGCGAATGGATGCCATCAATCAAATTACCGATTATAACGAACAACAATTAGATGAAATGGAAATGTTAATTAGAAATAATGATAAATTAAGTAAAGAATTGGAAAAATATCAAGTTAATTTAGATAAAAAAATTGTTGAATATGAAAAAATGATTGATGATTTAGGCGATGATTTATCAAGCTTAATTGAAGGCGTTCCTGACTTAGAAGAACAAATAGCAACTTTAAAAACATCTATTAAAACTTATGAAAATATGGGATGTAAAGATAATGATAAATTATCTGTATGTGTTAATGTCAAAAATAATACAGGTTGGTTAAGACCAGTTACTAAAGGTAAAATAACAAGTGCATTTGGCATGCGTTTCCATCCAACCAAAAAAGTATATCAAATGCATAATGGTATCGATATTGGCGTATCCGAAGGAACAAAGGTTTATGCAACTGCTAATGGGGTAGTTGGGGCAGTTGTAACAAGTGGTAGTGGACTTTCTTGTGGTGGTCAAAAAATCTATTTAAATGTAACAGTTAATGGTAAAGCTTATACGGTTATATATATGCATTTATTACAAGTAAATGTTAAAGTAGGACAAGAAGTAACAACAGATACAGTTATTGCGTTATCTGGAGGTGGTAAATCAACAATGTCATATGATAAATGTACAACTGGTGCCCATCTTCACTATGGAGTTGCCGAGAATGTTCATTATAATGGTACAGCTAGTTCAGCTTCAAAAATGAATAAAAATTATATAAATCCACCAGGATTCCCATCTAACGCTGCTAAAGGAGCAGTATTCTATACAAGATAGCATTAAACATTGTAAGTTTAATGCTTTTTATATACTAATTTAGATTTTTTATGGTAAAATATTTAAAGAAATTTTATTAAATGTGAGAAGGTGAAGAATGACTTTTACAACTAGATTAAAAGAAGAAATGAGTAAAACTGATGATAATGAAATGGAATCTAGATGTGTAATTGAAGGCTTTTTAAGATATAACTCCATAATAAATGATGATATTACAATTACTTTAGAAAATGCCGCTGTTACTAGATTTATTTATAAATTATTAAAAGAATTCTTTGGCACTCAACCTAAAATAACTGTCCGCATTCAAAAAAGATTTCGAGTAAAACAAATATATATATTAGAGATTACAGATAAAGTAGAATATTTAAAAAATACTCTTAATTTAAAAAAAGAACCTATTCTAGATAGTGATGAAGAAAAAATTGCTTTTTTAAAAGGAGCTTTTTTAGGAGTAGGAAATGTCTCTAACCCTAAAACCAGTGGTTATCATTTAGAATATATTTTAGATTATAAAAAAGATGCTCTTTATATAGAAAAACTACTAAATTATTTTAATTTAAATGCTAAAGTAATTAAACGTGGTTATAAATATATTACTTATATTAAAATGAGTGAAAGTATTAGTGATTTAATTAAAATGTTTAAAGCAATTAATACTTTATTTGAATTTGAAGATACTAGAATATATAGAGATCATAAAAATATGGTTAATAGGCTTAATAATTGCGAATTAGCTAACCAAGAAAAAACAATAAAAAGTGGATTACAACAACTAGAAGATATCGAGTATTTAGAAGAACATGATTTAATCCCTTTAATGGATGATAAATTAAAAATTGTTATTGAATATCGTAAAAAATATCCTGATGTTTCTTATTTAGAACTTTCTCAAATAATTAGTATGGAAACAGATTATAAAGTTGGTAAATCGGGTATTAATCATCATTTTATCCATTTAAGAAAAATAAAGGAAAATAATTTAAAAAATAAAAAGTAGGTATAAATATGGAAGAAGAAACAAGTGTTACTATAATTAGTACTAATTTAAATAGAAAATTATTAAATAAATATCCCGATTATCATGTTATAGATCAAAGTTTTAAATTGGATGATTTATTACAGTATTCTAAAATAATATTTTTTAATATTTTAAATAATTTAGAAGAGAATAAAGTAAAAGAAATTTTTAAATTTTTAGATAATCATAATATTAAGTATATTAATATAACTAATAATTCCGAGTTATCTTTATTAACTAATTATTTAATTATTTATGATGAAAATAATATCTTAATTGAAGGTCATACAATTGAGGTTTTCAAAAATGAAAAATTGTTAAAAAGATTAGGAATTAAATTACCATTTATAATTGAGTTATCATTATTATTACAAGATTATAATTTAACGAATAAGATTTTCCTTAATAAAGAAGACTGTAGAGGTGCATTATGGCCTTAAATTTAGTGAAAGATTACGGAATAATTGGTATTTGTAGTAGTTATCAAAATAATTTAAAAGCTGATGGTTTAGTTAAAGATTTAAATATTAATAATATAAATAAAGCTTTAAAAATGGTTGGTTTAGATGATAACATCTTAAATAAGAGTATAAATGATTTAACTTTAAGTGAAAAATTAAAAGTAGAACTGGCTACTAAATTACAAGAAAACACTATTGTTATTGGGAATATCTCGAATAGTTTAAATTTTAAAGATCAAGAATATATAAAAAAACTATTAGTAAAACTTAATAGTGATTATCATAAGAGTATTATAGTTATAGATGAAGATGTTACAGTATTTTTTAATTTAGTTAAAAGGATTTATGTTATTAAAGAAAAACAAATTAAATATGAAACTAGTGATTTTTTTGATGAAGAGTTATATAAATGGGTTAAATGTCCTAAAATAATTGAGTTTATAAATTTTATTAATGAAAACGAAAAAAGATTAAATAATAATATTGATATTTATGAACTTATAAAAGATATTTATCGGAGCGTTTCATGAAATATATGATGGTTATTGCTTATGATGGCTCTAAATTTCATGGCTTTCAAAGGCAAAAAAATTTACGTAATGTGCAAGGAGAGTTAGAAAAAGCTTTAACAAATGTTTTGCAAGAAGAAATACTTATAAAAGGTGCTGGTCGGACTGATGCTTTTGTTCACGCAAAAGGGCAAGTAGTGCATTTTGAAACAAAAAAGAATGTTACTAATTTAAAAAAGAAATTAAATAATATTTTAAATGACATTAAAGTAAAAAAAATAAAAAAAGTTAATGATGATTTTCATGCTCGCCATAGTGCAATTTCTAAGACCTATCTTTATAAAATTGATTTAAGTGGCCAAAAAGATAGCCGTTATTATAATGTTATTAAGAATGATTTAAATTTAAAAGAAATGAAAAAAGCAGCCTCTATATTTTTAGGAACTCATGATTTTCGTAATTTTGTTGCGGGGTCTAGAGACGATTATCATAGTACAATTACAAGTATTAAAATTTATAAAATTCATCATGTAATCTATATGAAATTTACGGGTTTTGCTTTTTATCGTTACATGGTGCGAAACTTAGTTGGAGCCTTAATTGAAGTTGGTAAAGGGAAAGTTAATGTTAATCTATTAAATGAGATGTTAAAGTGTGAAACCGACAAAAGATTACCAACTGCTAGCCCCACCGGTTTATATTTATTAAAAATTAGATATTAATATTTTACAATTTTGTTTTAAAAAGTGCGATTTTATTTGACAAATAGTCGCTTTTTTCATATAATTTAACATGGTACATTTTATTTATGGAATTTATTAAGCCCTGGGAAAGTTTAATAGAGGAAATAATGAAAGGGAATTTTTATGAAAACATTTATGCAAGCAAAAGAAACAGTTGAAAGAAATTGGTATGTTATTGATGCCGCTGGATTACCATTAGGTAGAGTAGCAACAAAAGCTGCACATATCTTACGCGGAAAGAACAAACCAACTTATACTCCACATATAGATTGTGGTGATTATGTAATTATCATTAACGCAAGTAAAGTAGCGCTTACTGGTAATAAGTTGAAAGATAAAAAATATTATAATCATTCAGGATATCCAGGAGGACTTAGAGAAAGAACTGCTGAAGTTATGATTCAAGATTATCCTGAAGAAATGCTTGAAAGAGCAATCAAAGGAATGCTTCCACATAATAGATTAGGTAGAGCAATGGGTAAAAAGTTATTTGTTTATGCTGATGAAAATCATAAACATGAAGCTCAAAAACCAACTCTAATAGGAATTGATTAGGAGGATATATGGCAAGTAAACAAGTATGGACTGCAACTGGCAGAAGAAAACAAGCTGTTGCACAAGTTAAATTAGTTGGTGGTACTGGTAACATTACTGTTAATGGCGTTAATGTAGATGAATATATGCCATCTGCGACATTAGTAATGGATTTAAAACAACCTTTAGTAGCAACTCAAAACGAAAATAGATTCGATATCGAAGTTAAAGTTAATGGTGGTGGCTACAATGGTCAAGCTGGTGCTATAAGATTAGCTATTGCTAGAGCTTTATTAAGCTTTGATAGCAACACTGATCAAACCAGAGAAGATAGTTATAGACATATTTTAAAAAGTGAAAAACTTATTACAAGAGATGCAAGAGTTAAAGAACGTAAAAAATATGGTCTTAAAAAAGCTCGTCGTGCTCCACAATTTAGTAAACGTTAATATTATTTCAATGTTTCTAAAAGCCCATATTTGGGCTTTTTTGCTATTTTAAAAAAGGAAGATTTTATGGAAAAAATTAAACATACATTAGAGCCTTGTTATAACAATGATAGTATAATACTTATATTAGGAACAATGCCTTCTTCTAAGTCTAGAGAATTAGGTTTTTATTATATGCATCCCCAAAATAGATTTTGGCGGGTTTTAGAAGATGTTTTTCAAGATCACATTGGTGATTCGGTGGCAGATAAAAAAAGATTTTTAAAGAAACATAAAATTGCGTTATGGGATACTTGTGCATCATGTGAAATAAATAAAGCGAGTGATAGCTCAATAAAAAATGTTAAACCTAATAATATAAATTTAATTTTAAAAAATTCACAAGTAAAATATATATTTACTACAGGTAAAAAAGCTCACGAATTATATAATAAATATATTTATCCTCAAACTAAAGTTGAAGACATTTGCTTGTACTCACCTAGTCCAGCAAATTGCGCTATTTCTTACGAGAAGTTAGTAGAAAATTATAAAATTCTTATCAAAGCGGCATACTAGTTAAACCTTTTTTTTAAATACTATATATATATTTGTCATAAATATATAATATGAAGAAATATTTTTATGTTTTATTTACCTTTTTTATTTGTACTTTAGTTTTTTATTCTTTAAAAGTTGAAGCTTTACTTCCTTTGAGTGGCAAAACCATTATTATTGATCCTGGCCATGGGGGATAATCTTATGTACTGGTGCAATAAGAATAGGTTAAAAGTTTTATAATAGAAAAGTTTTATTGATCTAATGTGTTAATCTGATTAGTGAAATAATGCAATATTATAGTAATAAAGATTTAAATCCTGATGATGCTTATGATATTTCAAGATGTGAGATAAAGAAAATGAATTATTAATTAAGCCTAAATATCTAATTATACGAAATCTAATGGATTTTAAAGTTCCATTTGATGATAATATAAGTGAAAGGGATTTAAGGATATTTAAAAACAAAACAAAAATATCTGGTAGATTCAGAAGTTTAGATGTAGCTAAATATTTTGCTAATTCCTTATCAATAATAAATGTATTTAATAACAAAACTTTATTTAATTAAAAAGAGAGCCACTCTTTATAAAGCTCTCGTTTTAACATGATTTAGTCTGAATAGTTACGAAATAATTGATATTTTAAAATAAGTTTAACCTTTATTTAAAATTAGTTGACATTATTGAAAAAATAATATAATATATAAAGCAGGTTTTGGGTGATTACCCATAGTTTCATTGATTTGAATATTACATTACTAGGAAATATGGGTAAAAAATTGATTACTTTTATTTCCTGTTTTTTATTATATATTAAATTTGTGAAAGGCTGAGTGTGTGTATGGAGCAAAAAGTTATATTAATTACTGGTGGTGCTAAAGGAATTGGATTAGCAACAGCAAAATTATTATCAGTAAATAATAAAGTTATTATTATTGATAATGATGTCGGGGCGTGTAAAAAATTATTTGATTATAATATAGATGTATATAACGAAGATATAACTGATTATAAAAAAATTAAAGAAATTATAGATATAGTATTTAAAAAATATAAAAATATAGACGTGTTAATAAATAATGCTGCTATTCAAACTACCAATAAATTATTAGAAATGCCAATTGATGATTGGAAAAATGTTATAGATGTTAATTTAAATGGGACTTTTATTCTTTCCAAACTAGTTGCTAAAAAAATGAAAAATAATTCTACAATATTAAATATTATATCTTCTCATTATAATAAGCCTCGACCTGAAAAATTAAATTATGATGTTTCAAAAGCCGGTGTTGCTTTAATGACAAAAGGGTTTGCAATAGAATTAGCTAATCGTAAGATTACAGTTAATGCGCTTGCAATAGGTGCTACATATACTTCAATGAATTATATTTATAAATTTGATGAAAATACAGAAAGAGTTGCACTTGAAAAGATACCTATGAAAAAAATTACTACTGCTGATGATATTGCAAAATATATTAACATTATAATTTCAGAATTATCAGAATTTGCAACAGGCAGTATATTTACGATAGATGGAGGTAGAAGTTTAATGTGAGTGAAAGAACAAATAATATAAATATAACAGAAGATTTTAATACAAGTGTTTATGCTGATAACTTTAGCAAATATTTAAATATGTACAATAAAAAAACATTAGATAACATAGATAATATTTTAAAATTATATAATGATAATAAGTGCTTTGAAGTTCCATTTTTCATTGATAAATTAGCTTGGGGAACTGAAAAAATATATTATCCATTTACGACATTATTAATCAAAGTATTATCGAATGATATTGGACGAACTTCCATTCAATTTCATCCTTTAAAAACTGAATGCTGGTTTGCATTGAGTGAAAAAACGTTTTATTTTGATGGAAATAATTGGAATAGGTTAAAAAAATATAGTGGTATAAAGATACCAAGTAGAACTGTACATAGTTTAGAAAAAGGCTCTTATGTATTGGAAATACAAGATAATGTTATATTTGATAATAAAGAAACAATGCGAATTAAGGATTTTTTAGGAAGAAAAATTGATAATATTCAAGATTATTTAAAATATTTAATTCCCACTAAACGAGGAACAATTTCTCAAATTACTACAAAAAATTATTCAAAAATAGATAAAAATAGTGATTACTTAATATTTTCATTTGTTGATAAAATAGAAATAAAATATGATGATAAAGAATATACCATTGAAAAAAACATTTTATATTTTGCTAAAAATGGTTTTGAAATTTTAAATAACAATGACAATGTTCTTTATATAAGGTGTGAGTATTTTGAAGCAAAAGATATCGATTAAAGAAATATTGAATCTTGCTAATCAAAATCAGGTTAAGTTGTTTATATTTGATATTTACAAAATCCTTCTCATTAAACTAGTACAGGAGTATTCAATAATTAAAAAAATAGAAAATATTATAATAAAAAAATTATATTGGATTATATTCCAAAGCATTTTCAAAGCAAACAAATTTATAAATATGTTTGGAGATTGAAATTAAAGCCGTTAAGTAAATATGATTGAACTTAGAGTAAAATTGTAAAAAACAAAAATTATGATATAGTTATTTATTCTTCTGGATTAAAATGTGTAATAGAAAAATTTTTAATAATAAAAAAAATTAGATAAATATAAAATAACTTTGTTAGCAAATGATCCTAATAATTTAAAATCTATTATAACGCATATAAGAAACATTTAAGTACAAATAAGAAAATTATATGTTTTGTCAATAATAAAAAAGACTTATATTTAACAAAAGATTCAATAAATATTTTAGTAAAAGATGATGAGCTCTATTTAGTGTAAAAAAAATATAAGTGGAGGAAGAATTTATGTTTAATAAAAAAGATAAAAAGATATTGGCTGATATTCATAAAGATATAGATAGAAAATTTGATTCAATAATAAATATTAACATTCAAAATTTTTCTATAAATGGTACAGCAATTTATAACGATAATAAGTGCTTTTTTAAAATTGTTGATGAAGAATTTTTTATTAAAGAAGTTAATGGATATTTAATATCATATAAAAAAATTCCTACAATGGAAATTTTATTTATAAAACGTTTATTTCAATGTAAAAAATATTTAATAGCTTATAAATTTGATAATACAGTAAAAGAGTCAATAGGATTATTAAATGATGTTTTTGTTAGCAATGATTTAAATGAACAAATTTTGGAAAAAAATTATAAACAAATTAGGCAAGTTCTAAATATGTATAATGATGTTTATTCATCAAAAAAAGAACAACGTAATTATTGTCCAAGTAATGTATTTTTTGAAGATAGGATTAATACAAGATTAAAAAAATGGTATATAAATTCGAGAAAAATGATGAATTTAGTAATTGATTACAATAATGAATATGTTTATTTATCAAATATTTTAAATGAAGTATTTAGCTATTTTGAAAAAAATACTTATACAAGACGTGAATGTGTTTTGACACAAGGAGATCCTAATACTTTAAATATTTCGACTAGACCATGCTTTTTTGATTTAGCAACTGCCGGATATAATCCTATAATTGGAGAACTTGCTATTACGATTATTTCAACTTTGATATATGATAATTATTTTTGTCCTAAATATCATTCAAAATCATATTTTTTACATGAAAAAGCATTGAAACAATATAAATATTTTATACCTAATTTAAATTATGAAAAAAGCAAAAATATTATTAAAATTAATTCAAATATAGTAACTAGTAATATTAGAAAAAAATATATTTTAGATTATATAGATATAGTAAAAAATAATAATATTTTAATTGATGAAGAAATTAAGTATTATATTGTTATGAGATTATTATGCGTATTTAATATTAAAAAGATGGATGAAATAGATTTTTATTATTCAATATATTTAGTTGTTTATTTTTACAAAAGTATAAATGGTAATTTTTATGAATCAATCAGTAAGATAATTGAAGATATGGAGTGTGCTTAGTTATATGATAAAAAATAATTATACAGAAATTATAGAGTTATATATAAAAAGATTAAAACAAAAATTAAAAGAAAATTTAAAATTAATTTATATAATTGGAAGTAGTGCAACCGAAGATATTATTGTTAATTGGAGTGATATTGATTGTATAATTGTATTAGATGATTATGCAAAAAAAGATATTGAGATTATTAAAGAAATATCAAATAGTTTTAGTGTTAAAGTTGGTAATACGATTTATTCAAAAAAAGAATTTGAAAAGGGTTTAATAGATCCTAAAACATATTATTATTTGCTTTTACAAAAAAATAATATTTTAGAAATTCAATATAAAAGCAGTGATTTGTTAATACCACAAATAGGTTAAATGAATGCAAAAAAATAACTAAAATAATATTAACTATGGATTTACATAATTGTAAAAGATTATTAACTTATAAAGAAATTAATAATAATCAAATTAAAACATTATTTAAAAAAATATATGTAATAATGAAATCAATATTAATTATAAATGATTATACACCAAAGAATTATAAAGAAACATTCGGATTATTTTATGAAGTTTTTAAATTTGAATATTTTAATTATTTAGTATTTATTAATGATTTTCAGAATGAAAATGTGGATGTGAGTAAGTTAAAAGATTATGCTTTAAAGTTAATTATTTTTGTAACAGATATTTTATTATAATTAGGTGTAAGGGGATGAAGTTATGATAAATGAAAGACAGTTTGATAATAATTCTACTTTTTTTGATATTGGTATAGATGAAAATCTTGATAATTTTGCAACACTATACTGTGTAATGTCAGAAACAAAAAAGAAAAGAACAGACATTACCAAGTTAGCTTTAAGATACTTACAACAAGATAGAACACTTACTAGCGATGAAATTGCAATTGCTAAAACTATTATAGATGATAGTTTTTACAAAAAGTCCAAGAAATATTGCCATTGTAAGTTATGCTCTAATGATTTTAGCAGAGAAGTTTTAACTGAATATAGTTTAAAATTACAATTTTGGGAAGTCTGTTTTCCAACTGTGCCTTATTTTCCGGGTAATATGATGATTTATTTAAAAGATAGAAAAAAGTCACAAAAGGAAAATATATGGGAATTATCTTATGATGAATTATTAGAACTTGAGAAAGTTATAGTGGATTTAAAAAGGCTTTTGAATACATATTTGTTTGATGGCAATTTAACAGGGATAAATGTGTTGTTTAACCAAATATCAAAATCACAACTTTGTATTCACGGGCATATTGAATTAATGATAAAAAATATTGATAAGTTAAATTATGGATGTAGATTACTTCAAGTTCGAAATTATGATCCAACTGTTGAAAAACTAAATGGATCTATTGATGACTTGAGTGGACTTATAAAAACTTTAGAGGGAATAAGAATAAGTTTAAAAATGTTAGATATTAGTAATGCCTTAGATGTATTAAGAAAATATGAAAATGAAATGATAAAATTAATTAATTTAGGTAATATGTTAAGGAATGGTAAAAAAGAAGTATCAAGTGAATTTGAATTAGCATTATTAAACGGAATGAGTCCAGCACCGGCTAATTCAATATATTTAACAGATTATAGAAATGAATTATTTTTGTCATCCGTTCCGGAAATTATACCACCAACTATATCTTTAAATGAGATTGGAAGTTTAGAAAATGAAGAAAATATGTATTTGACTAAATTCAATGCTACTACTCCTAATTCTGATTTTTCTATAATTAGAAAATATAGTCCATTGGTAAGACCTAGTAGTAAAGTATCAACAGATACGGTATATTCAAATAATGTGAAAAAATTAAAATTAAGTATGAAAAGGATTTTAAAATGATTATGAAAAATTATACATATAATAATTATACTATTAAAGAATTAGAGAAAATATTAAGCTTTACCAATCATACTTATACTAATAATGGGTATCCAACTTCTAATTGCATAGCTAAGGGAAGTTTAAATAATATATTTTTTAAAAAACTTAATTTAACAAAAATTTGTGAATTATATAATGGTGATTATTTATCATTATTTGATGAATATTATACAATTTTAAATAAAATTATAAATACAAATAGAATTTTTGGTATAATTCAAAATGAGCAAGGTATATTTGAATTTTCAGAATTATTAGATGAAATAAAGTTGTTAGATAATGGGAATTCTTTTGAGTGGATTGAAATTTTAAACTTATTTGATAAAATATTAACCGATATAAATAATTGTGTTAGATATAATAATGTTAGTGAAGAAAAAATAGGACTTGAAACAGCCATATGGAATTTTACTATTGATGGAATTCTTTTCGATCTTGATCCCCCAAAAATATTAAAGAATAGTATTGATACTTCGTTTACTAGAAAAGGTGATATTGATCATGAAAAAAGAACTTTATATCGAAGTTTTGATGAAATAGGAATGAAATTTAATTTATTAGTTACTTTGATATTAGGTGAAAAACATAATAGTTTTATTGTAAAAAATCAGCCTAATAATTACATAGAAATATTAATAAAAAGAATTATTAGAAGTTCTACAAATAATTTGACAAAAAAGGAAATTATAGATAATCTAGCGAATGGAATATCAGAAAAAGAAAACTTTATTGGACATCCAATAGAAATTGTAAGGAGAGAAATTATGATAAAAGAAAATGGTAATAATAAAAAATTTATATTTGTAGCTGGTACATCAGAGTCAGGGAAAAGCGGTGGTATAAATTATTTAAAAGATAATTATTCAGAAATCCAGCATATTAAGATAAGAGATGTTTTTCCAAAAGTATATGAGGATACATTTTCAAAACTTTCTTTTGAAGAATGGCAAAATTTTGAGGAAAGTAGGGATTTAAATAATTTTTGGAAATTATTTGTTAATAAAGTTTATGAAATGGTTGATGATAATAAAAGTATTATTATATTGGATACCATGTATGGTGTTGATGGTATGATTGAATTATATAATATTTTAGGAGATAAAGTAAATTTATTGTATATAGATGCTCCATTTAATGATAGGGTAATTCGAGAATACAATAGATTAAGAAGTGATTCGATTAATGGTACTAGAAAAGCAGATTTAACTATCACAATTGATGATATTATAGAAAGAACAATAAATAAAGACAGAAAGAAAAATAAGAAAGGTGCAGATAAATTACCTCTATTAACATATAGTGTTGATAATTCATCAATTGAAATTGGTGGCAGTGGAAAACAATTTACTACAATTATTAATAATGACGGTACAATTGATAACTTTTATGTTATGCTTGATAATTATATAAACTCGAAATTAACAAAATCTAAAGAATACGTTAAGGAATTAAAAAAATAATGGAAATAACATTTTTAAGGCATGCAAAAACTGATTTAAATGGTAAAGGATATATAGCAACAAAAAAAGATTATTTTTTGAATGAAATAGGTAGGGAACAATGCTTAAGAAATGTTTTTCCACCTAATAGTTTTAATAGTGTTTATTGTTCGCCATACAAGAGAACTATTGAAACTGCAGAGATAGTTTATCCTTATTTAGAACCTGTAGTTTTTTCTAATTTAACACAACGAGATTTAGGAATATTAAATGAAAAAATGAAAAAAGATTATAATATTGAATATTTAAAAGCAGTTAGTGAATATTTGGTAAATCCTGAAAATGCAGAAACATTGCAAGATATAGTTAAAAGATTAGATAAATTTTTTGAATACATAAAATTACATCATGATGATAATTCTAAAATTTTAGTTGTTACTCATAATGGAATTATGAGAATTATAAAAAAGTGCTATTTAAATGAAGTTAATAATATTGATAGTCAAAATTTAGGACAGTTTAAAATGATATTAAGAAAATAGTATAAAGGAAGTGTTATTATGAGAGAAAGTATAAAAATGAAAACTAATGACTATAATTTTAAATTTCGAGTTTCTGGGTTGATCATAAAAAATAACAAATTACTTTTAGTAGATATGGATGATAGTGGTTTTTTATGTTTACCTGGTGGATATGTTGAATTAGGTGAAACAACAGAAGAAGCTGTAAAACGAGAACTTAATGAAGAAATAAAACAAAATGTTAAAATTGAAAAATATTTGGGCGTTGTTGAAAATTACTTTATTAATAAATATAATAAAAAAATGCATGAAATATCTTTTTATTATTTGATGAATTTTGTTAATAATGATATTGATGATAGTGAATTTACTTTAATTGAAAATGATAAAGGAAACAAAATAAAACTTGATTTTAAATGGGTAGATATTAATGATTTAAATAATTTTGATGTTAGGCCATCATTTTTAAAAAGAATAATTAATAATAAATTAGAGTTTAATCATTTAATTTTTAATGAGTTAGAGAAGTAATACTTTATTTAAAGGGTACAAGTTATTAGTATAAAAAAAAATAAAGTTTTCATATTTTGATATAAACCTCGTTTCTTGAATGAAATATGGAAGTTTTATGATAATAACTTATTATGAATAATTAAATTTTTTGCTAATTTATATATGATATTAATATATCTCCAAATTCATATAATGTATATGTAGAAGCTGCTATTTTAAAAAAATTAGCAACTTCTTTTTGAATTAAATAAATAATTATATAAAAGAGACTAGTATTATTGAAGAAGACGAAGCAACAGAAAAGCAATAAATTGTAGAGGAAGAAAAACCAAAGCGACAAATTAACTATACAGCAGTGCTTGAAATACCAAGTATTAATTAAAAGAAAGAGTAGTATTGCATTTTTTAGAAATCTAAACAAAGTAAAAATAAATGACAAAGTTTATGTTTATTATAATGGTATAAAATATGAATATGAAATTTTTGATAAATATGATATTGAAAAAACAGGGGAAGCAAGTGTGTTAGTAACTAATACAGAAAGATATATTACATTAATTACTTGTAATCAAAGTCATAAAGGTTATCAAGTAGTTTTAATAGGTAAACAAATTAATAAAATTAATTATTAATGTATTTGAATAAAATGTTATTAGTAACATAAATTTTAAACAAAGAGAATAAAAGGGGGTATTTAAATGAATTATGAAATTGTAATAGAAAATGAAATTTTGACAAATGCAAAAAATGAAGATGAGCTAATAGAGATATTTAATGATAAATTAGCTACGCTTATTCTATATTATCAAGAAAAGGCAGGAGAAGCATTGTGATAATGCAAATTACGCGTTATATTATTAATTGTATTATTAAAGCTTCAACTTGTTAGGAAAGGATAAACAATGTTGGAGAATGATAAAAGGAGTGAGAGTAGTAATTTTAATAATACCAATAATTTAGATGTAAAATATGATGTTGCTTCTGTAAGTGTTCAAGAATATAATGATACTGTTGAATTTAGAAAGATTAAAGAATTACTTTGTGAAGATCATTTGGAGTATGTTACAGAATATTTAAGAACTTTATTAAAAATTAAAAAACCTAATAATCCTAATTGTTTTAAAGAATCACTTTTTAAAAATTT
>CANQYF010000013.1 GCA_947628075.1 uncultured Bacilli bacterium
AATCTTTCAAATTCTTGGATAACATACAATTTAAATTCTGGAGATAGCCAACTTGCAAATTCTAAAGCTATATCACTGCAAGCATAAGTTCCTCCATTATTACCTGATTTAGATATTATTCCTATTGCGTTGGTTTCTTTAATCCATTTTTGAGGCGACATTTAAAAACTATTTTTACCCGCGGAAGATTCAAAGGTCGTAAATTCGACACCTTTGAAATTTTCATTGTTTAATCTTTCCCACAATCCTAAATAGGCAATAACATCTCTATTTCTCATCCAAGTTTGAATTGGAATTTTTGGTTCCTCAGGATTAGCATATCTAGCCAAATCTGTAAGAGAAATATATTCTTTATTTCCTATTCTTATTACATTAATTTTATTATTATTCACATTAATTTGTGATTTTATTATTTCTTTATTCATATTTTTCCCCCTCAATTACTAAGATTATTTTATCATAAATTATTGAATAATAAAACTCGAACTTATCAAATAATTTAAAAAGTCCGAGTTTCCTATCAATCTGGTGCCAAATGTGAGAATCGAACTCACAGCTAAGCATTACGAGTGCCTTGTTTTGCCATTAAACTAATTTGGCGAAAAACTAACTTTTAAGTTAGCTTAATTGTCTGCATTTTCCTTTATGTTTTAAATAACAATTATTAATATATTCATTAATATATGTCATATTTTTTTCTATTTCTTTAACCAATTTTAATTGATTTTGAGCTCTTTCTAAATTATGTTTTGGCCTTTTTGCATCTACTTTAAAATAAATATCGCCACATATATAATCGTCTAAGAATCTAATTGCTAACTCTAAAGTAATGATTTTTATAGATTCCCCCATTAAACGGACTTCTTCTTCCGTAATACAAGAGGCCATTTCACTTAAAAAGCCATCCGTATAAGCTTCAAATAATTCTAAATTTAACCCCACTTTATTTAAATCCGTTTCATTTTCAAATGCCGTAGCAGCAGTTGAACGAATACCATCACCATAATCAAAAAGTAAACTACCAGGCATAACAGTATCTAAATCGATAACAGCTAAAAATTCATTAGTATCTTTATCCATCATTACATTATTAGCTTTTGTATCATTATGAGTAACACGCCAAGGAATCCTGTTTTCTTTTAATGCATTTATTATGGTCTCGTAACAATCCTTATGCTCATAAATAAAATCATATTCATAAGTAATTTCTCGTGCTCTTCTTTTAAAATCTCTTCTTAAATCTTTTTGCAGTTTAATATACCTTTTAGGAGTATCATGAAAATCCGGAATTGTTTCTTCTAAACAGTCCATTGGAAAATCTCTTAATAACATTTGAAAATTACCAAAAGCTTGGCCAATTTTATAAGCAAGGTCTACACTATTTACAATATCATATGATTTAGCATTTTCAATAAAATCATATACTCTATAATAATCCCTTTCTTCATCAGTTATTATATAGCAGTATATATCATCACCCTTAGTTTTTCTTAAATGCAAAGCCTTATGAACATTATCGTTCATCGCCATTAATTCTTTTTCTAAATGCTTAGTTACATTATCAATATTATGCATTAAAATATTGGGATCAGTAAAAACAGCCGTATTAATTTTTTGAATAATATAACGTCGAATTTGTCCATCATCTTCTTGCATACTTATAACGTAAGTATTATTGATATTACCGGTATGATTATCCTCAATATCTATGCATCTTCCTTTAATATCATAATTTCTGATTATTTTCTCTATTTTATTTGTTGTTTCTTCACTCATCATTATCACCTTTAATTTAGGCATTTCTTTAGCATATAAAACTTTTAGCAAAACAATCTTAAATTTATTTCACTTAACTTTTTCACTACTAATTTTTATAATATTTAAATTGCCAATTTTTTACAAATTATTTTTAGAAATTTTACATTACTCTTTCTTATCTTTTTTTAATTTTATAATGTAATATAATTTCTGTTAAATAAGGAAAGACAATAAAAGTCTTTCGCTAAATTCATTGTAACATAAGAATTACTCATAATCAATTAATTAATTGTAACTTAACACTTATAAATCTTTACTGTTTTGGGCATTATCTTTACTAATTAAATAATCTTTTAACTCTTTAGCGACATTTAAAGGAATTATTTCACTTAATTCTTCTAAACTCGCATTTTTTATATTATTTAAATTACCATATTTTTTTATTAATTCTTTCTTTCTAACATTACCTATTCCATCAATATTTTCAAGAACACTACTAATACTTCCTTTACTTCTTAATGTTTTATGATAAGTAATCGTAAAACGATGCACTTCGTCTTGAATACGTGTTAAATAGTGAAAAATATTACTATCTTTATCAATTGGAATAATATTATAATTATCACCATCAACTAGTTCACTCGTCCGATGTTTATCATTTTTCTTAAGTCCCACGACTTTCAGATGTAAATTTAAACTTTTTAAAGTATCAAGACAAGCATTTATTTGATTTATTCCTCCATCTACTATTATTAAATCTGGCATTTCCGTTTTATCTAAAAGAGCTCGGTAGTATCTGCGATAGATTACTTCTTTCATAGTATTATAATCGTCATTTTTTTCTAGGCTTATTTTATATTTCCGATATTCTTTTTTACATGGAACACCATCTTTAAAAACTACCATGCCACTAACTGAAAAAGTACCAAATAAATTAGAATTATCAAAAGCATCAATTCTTCTTAAATTTTCTAAATTTAAGAATTTTCTTAATTCTTCATTGGCATCGGTGGTACGCATTTCTTCTCTAAGAGCTTGGGTTATTTCATTTTCTAAGAATATTTTAGCGTTTTCTATCGCCATATCTAATATTTTTTTCTTAATACCTTTAACAGGAATCAAAAAATTGGTATTAACAAGTTCACTTAAAACTTCTTTATTAATTTCTGCTGGAATTAAAACTTCTCGTGGTACTTCATGTCTTAAATAAAAATTTAATATATAAAAATTAAGTTCATCTAAAGAATCCAATTTAATCGTTAAAAGTTCATTATGACTACCAATAAGTTTATTATTACGAATAAATAAAATATTTATACCAATATGCCCTTTATCTATAAAATAACCAATTATATCTCTATTAACAAAATCATGTAATTCTACTTTTTGTTTATCTAAAACAATATTAATAAATTTTAATTCTTCAGTTAACTCTTTCGCTACTTCATAATTTAAAGAATCTGAGTAAGCATTTATTTTTTCCATTAGCTTATCTTTAATTATTTTATCATTACCACGTAAAAATCCTAGTATTTCTTGTTCCATTTGTTTTAATTTATCTAATGAAACATTTTTTGTACAATAACCAAGACATTCACCAATATGATAATATAAACATACTTGCTTTGGCATTCCTTCACATTTTTTTAATGGATATAAACGATTAATTAATTTAACTATTCTTCTAGCTGCATAAGCATTAGGAAAAGGTCCAAATATTAATTTCTTATCTTTTCTTTTAATATTTAAGTATCTTGATACTTTAACTTTAGGATAAGGTTTGGCAATGTATTCAATATATGGATAACTTTTATCATCCTTAAGTAATATATTATATTTAGGATTATATTCTTTAATTAAATTTATTTCAGTTATAAACGCTTCCGTTTCGGAATTTGTGACAATATAAGTAAAATCAGCAACTTCGGAAACCATTTTTCTAGTTTTTCCTGTAACTGTCCCTTTAAAATAACTATTAACTCTTTTATACAAATCTTTAGCTTTACCAACATATATTACTATCCCATTTTTATCTCGCATTTGATAGCTACCTGGTAAATGGGGAACTAATTTTAACTTTTCCTCAAACATACTCTTCACCACTTTAATGTATCCACTAATATCTTTCCCATTTCGTATAAATTATACCATAAATAAAATTATATGATAAAATAAATTTGGGTGAATAGTTATGAAATTAATTAACACTTATACTTTAGAAGTTAAAAAATCGAAATTTATTTCTTATTATTATGAAGTAAATTCTAAAGAAGAAGTCGAAACAGTTTTAGAAAAAGTAAAAAAAGAACACAAAAAAGCTAAACATATTCCTTATGCTTATAAAATTGATAACTTAATTAAAAAAAGTGATGATAAAGAGCCAAGCAATACGGCTGGTACACCAATTTATAATATCATTATTCAAAATAATTTAAATAATGTCTTAATTCTAATTGTTAGATATTTTGGGGGCACGCTTCTTGGCGCCGGACTACTTACAAGAACATATTTAAATAGTGCCAAAGAAGTAATAAAAAAAGTGGATTAATTAATTTCCACTTATTTTTTTGTAGATATCTTTTATTTCTTCCGGTGTTCTATAGCCAATTTCTTTTTGCATTACTACACCATCTTTATAAAAACATAATGTAGGAACACTCATAATGCCAAATTTTCGAGCTAAATCAGGAAATTTATCAGCATCCACTTTTAAAATTTCCATATAATCTATCTCTTCTAAAATACTAGCAAGCATTTTACATGGACCGCACCATTCCGTATAGAAATCAACTAAGGTAATACCTTTTTCAGTTAAAAGATCATAATCTTCTTCTTTTTCTAAATGTTTAACCATAGAAAGTTACATCTCCAACTTCAATTTTACCAGTATCAACAAGTTCTTGAGCTTTTTCTCTAGTTATTAATCCATAACTGATTTCTGTTTGTAAAATATAAAGATTCATTTCTCTTACTTCAGTTTTATTTTCTTTGTCATAATCTTTTACTTCATTATAAATATCTCTTGCGGCATTAGTTGCGCCATATAAATAATTACCTAATATTGGTGTATGGTCTAGGATAAAATTACTAGTTTTACTATCACCGATTAAATTTGCAGTTAAATTAAATGATCCTAAAACAAATAGAACTATAAAGACAAATGCCCATGATTCAAGGAAACCTAGAATAGCTCCACCTATTTTAGAAGGTATAACCCATATAACTGTGAATTTTAATAAGGTATCAATAAATCCCGTAACCGCAATAATAATATTTAAAACACAATATAATAAGATAAATATAACAATAAAAGATATTACATTGTAAATTAAAATATTAATTGAAGTCAAACCTTCAAATCCAACGTAGTTAAAAAATGGCAATTTCTCAATTAAAAACTCTGCTAAATAATATCTTAATGAATATGAAATAATAATAATAGCTACAAGGCCAATAAAATTCACTAAAGTTTTTATAAGTCCTTTCTTAAATCCAACATATGTGCCCAACAAAATAAAAATTATAATAAGAATGTCTACTACTGTTTTCATAATTTATCATCTCCTATATTAAATTATATTATAATTCTAATGAAAAATAAAGCAAATTATGTTAAAATAAATTCGAGGTGTAAAATGACTATTGTATTTAAAGTATCAGAAAATTTAAAAAATAAAATTATTAAATATTACGAAAATTTGAAAAAAGAAAAAACTCCTCCCTATGCCATTTTTCAAGCCCAAGATGCTGATACTACTATTACTATGTACGAAAGTGGAAAAATTATGTTTCAAGGTGTATCAGCTGACATAGATGCCGGCATATGGATTGATTTAGAAAAAAAATTAAACAATCGTATTATTAATATAGATGGAACAGAAACAAAGGCAAAAGAAACGTCTTCTAAAAATGATTTCTTAAATTTATCCACGATTGGCTCTGATGAAGTTGGAACTGGTGACTTTTTTGGCCCCATAGTAGTTACTGCTACTTTTGTATCTACTAAAGATTTTGAATTTTTGAAAGAACTAGGTGTCAAAGATTCTAAAAAAATAACAGATGAAAAAATAAAAGAAATTGCCCCTCAGATAATGAAACGGATTCCATACGTTACAACTATTTTAGATAACAAAACTTATAATGAAAATTATAGTCAAAAAAATAATATGAACAAATTGAAAGCTATTTTACACAACAAAGCCTTATTTGAACTAAAAAGCAAAAATAATTTCAACTATGCCAAAATTGTTATCGATGAATTTTGTAGTAAAGAAAATTTCTATAAATATATAGAAAGCGTTCCTGATAAAGTTATGCACATTACTTTTATGACCAAAGCAGAAGATAAAGTATTAAGTGTTGGGTGCGCTTCCATTATTAGTAGATATATTTTCTTAAGAAAAATGGATGAATTATCCGATAGCATTCATATTCCATTACCTAAAGGTGCAGGTGAAAATGTCGATAAAATTGCTAAAGAAATTAAAGAAAAGTATGGAATAGAAAAATTAAATGAACTTGCCAAAATGAACTTTAGTAATGTAAAAAGATTAGATGATTAACAAAAAGAAGAAAACATTAAACTCTGTTTTCTTCTTTTAAAATATTAAAATAATTATTTCCGTTTTCACTAAATGATTCACTATTACTTATTTTAATACTATGAGATCTAAATGATAGATAATTATGCATTATTTTTTCTGAATATAAGAAATCAATAATTGCACGATATCCTTCACCACTTATATCATTCATGTGTTTTTTGTAACTTCCACTCTTATAAACAGTAAATTGATTTGGGGAAATAGCTTGATAATAAAGGTTCATTCCTTTGTCTTTTCCATATTTATTACTAATTGATTTAACCCAGTTTTTACTATGCGTACGATTATAGATGGTATTAATAACAGCATAAGCATCTTCATAAGAATTTTGTTCTGCTTCACTTAGAGTTATACCCACTAAAACTTTAAACTCTTTTTCAGTTAAATTATAATTTTTTAAAATTTCTTGTCTTTTATCAGCAAGCGTTAATGCTTTTGTGATATAAGAATCCATTTTAGTAATAGTTACTTTATTTATAATTTCCTTAGGTGTTGGTACTACTAATAATATAGTAAATAAATATATTACTGGTAATATTAAATACTCTAAATTATATTTTAAAATTTTTCTTTTTACGCAACTCCACAACTTGTGGAGGACATATGCGCTTTCAACTAATTTATTCATCATTATCCCCCTGAATGAACAAAATAATTATAGCATATATTTAATATTATGTCAAATTGTGTAAAAATATTCGGGCTATTTTACCAGAAATTAACAATTTTTAGCGGAAACCGCCTCCGCCGCCTCCGCCGCCGAAGGAACCGCCTCCACCACCAGATGATGAAAATCCTCCACCACCAGAAGAATAGCTTTCTGCCCTACTTTGAGCTAAAGATGCGGCATGAACACCTTCATAAGAAATAGTATGAATAAAGATAATATCATCATAGTAATCGTCTGTAATTACATCAGGATATAATTTTTTGAATTCTTTAGCTACTTTTTCCGCAATTCCAAATATTTGAGCAAATATTAGATATTCATCCCAAATTTTAACTTCCAAAGCTTCGCGATTTTTAATATTAGAAAAATCGTTTAGGAAATTCTTTAAACCCGCCATTTGTAAGCCATATTCTTTTATTTTATCATCGACTTGATAAATTGTCCTAAAGGCTTTCTTTTCTTCTTTTATATATCCCTCAGTCACCAAAGTCATCGTCGTATCATCAATTACATTATTAAACCATCTTAAAATTTTACTATAATGATTTTTGCACCATTTTGTAAATTCATTTTTTTCTAATATGCCGTCACCGGATGCACTTCTCATCATATCAAAAAGCTCTACTTCTAAGGGAGTTAAATTATTACTATGAACAAGTTTTAATTTCTTATTATTTTTTTCATCTTTAATATTTTCAATATTGCCAAGTTTTAACCACCGAAGAAGAATAGCTCCTAAAAAATCAGTTTTGTTTTTTACTAAACGAAATTGACACGCTACCCAATATGCCTTAAAAATATCTTTATTTAATGGAATATCACGAAAATAAGGAGCATCTTTTACTTTAAGAATTCCTTTATTAAATTTTAAATTTTTGGTACCATAAGAATTACTTTTATTAACAGCAAAAGCACATACTAAAGCAATAATAATATATGGTAAAAAATTAAGGATAAATGTCAAAATAGTACTTATTATTTCCCAAATACTTAGCTTATCATGATAATTATAGGCTCCGTCTTCAGCCATATCTAAATAATAATCAAAATTATTATCTAAAATATTACTCAATTCAAAAGTGTTTTTAGGAAATTTTATTAAAACGGTCATGTATTCATCGCTATCTAAAGATCCTTCTTTAGTCATTTCAATGTAACCATCATAAACATAGGCATAACCTTCATGATTATCATCACCATAACCATATCCCCATACATCTAAATCATCACTATAAAGAAAATCACTATAAATTTTAATATAAACATTTTCTGGTTTATCAGAAAGTTCATAGGGTATTAATTGCCAATACACCATATCGGCATCCTCAACTCGAGAAACAAAATTTGTTATTGTATAATTTAATGTATAAGTATTATATCCATAACGAGAAATACCAAAGCATAACTCATACCCATCATCTATTGCATTAATCCCAGCTTTGTAACTTTTTTCACTAAATGAGGCATCAACATCCCAATAGCTTAAAGTAGTAAACTTTTCAGCTCCTAATGCTACCTCGTAATTTATAATAGAAGAATTCCCTAAATTATAATATGGCTTATACCCTTCCGTTCCACTAGTTAAATTTGCTTGCCAAACTTCCGTTATATTAGCATTACCATAATTATCAATATGAATATCCATTTTTATACTACGAATATCATTAGCATAAACTACCTTACAACTTAAAAACAAAACAATTAAAAATATAAAATGTTTAATTTTCACATTATCACCTACTTAAAAAGGCATTTATTAATGCCTTAAAATTTAACTTTAACGTTTTCTCTTTCTGAGTTATTTGCTTCAAAGTATTCACGTTTTTTAAAGCCAAATATAGACGCCACTAAATTTGAAGGAAACATTTGTACTTTGTTATTAAGTTTTAATACAGAATCATTATAAAAACCTCTAGCATAAACTATTTTTTGTTCAATTTCAGAAAGCTCATTTTGTAATTGAATAAAATTTTCATTTGCTTTTAATTCAGGATAACTTTCTGCTAAAGCAAATAGTTTACTTATTGCTTTTGTAAGCTCGCCATCAGCTTTTAATTGTTCACCCATACCATTGGCATTGGCATAAGTATTACGTGCCTCAACAACTTCTTTAAAAGTTTCTTTTTCATGTTTAGTATAGCCTTTAACTGTCTCTACTAAATTAGGTACTAAGTCAAATCTTCTTTTTAATTCTACATCAATTTGACTATATTGATCATCTACTTGATTTTTCAAACTAACTAAATTATTATATACTCCAATAACATAAACTACTAGAAGAACTACAATAATTAGTACTATCAAACCTATTCCCATAACATCACTCTTTTCTATAAATAGATATTATCATAACGGCCAATTTTTTTCAATATAATAACTTATTATTTACTTTTTTTTCTTAATTTTATAACTAAGAAAATGCTGATTCCCAAAAGTATTATTCCACTTAATATGTATATCCAATAGTGGCTTAACCAATTATTTTTTTGACTATTTGTTGATTTTTGATTATTACTTTCTTCTTTTTCGTCTTCCAGCTCTTCTTCTTTATCTTCTATTTTTTCATTTCTTTTAATAACTATATTATAAATACTCGATGATTCATCTTCAGCGGTTATTTTAATGCTCAAAAGATTTTCTCCTTCTAATAAATCATAATTTCCCATTCCATCAACATAAGATTTACTATCTTCAGAGCTACCTTTAATAGTTATATTATTAATTTCATTAGGCACTACTAAATAGTAGTAATATTTATCTTTTTGAAATTCTATATCATAGTTTTCAATCTCTAAGTTGGCTAAATTACTATTACCAGATTTTGTTTTTGGTGTAGTTACGGTCGTATTCCCACCATTATTGGATACTTTTGGCTCCGTGACATAGATAAAACCAATTAAATAAATTCCTCCATCTGCTCCAGAACCAAGTCCTTTACTTCTTTTTCCTTCAATTTTTCCTTCACCACTAGCTTTATTTTCGACCACTGTCATAGTTTCATCATCAACATCAACAACAAAAGCCACATGTCCATAATCAAAATATCCTGAATATACCGCAACAGAATTCGGCTTTGCTTCGCTACCAACTTGGTACCCATCATCGGCGGCATTTTTATACCAATTAACAGCATTGCCCCAGCCAGGCAAAGCAATTCCTAACCGATCATATACTTCTTGCCATGCTACTCTAGTACAAGGAGTACTAACTACGCCATTAAATTTTTGAGTTTTAGGATAAGGATTACTCGCAGCATAACCAGATTTTGGCATTGCCATAAGGAGTAATAAAACTATTATAATTATTTTATTTTTCATATCTTACCACCGATCACAAACTAAATTATATTCTTTGCACATTTCTTCTGTTAAAATTCCTGTTTCATATTTGCCATAAACACCATAACCAGGATAGACTACCTCAATAGAGCCATCTAATGCTTTCCCTATTTCAGAATTTAAACTAATTCTAACATTATTTAAACCATTATATAGAGTTTGTAAAGGACTCTTTGGTACCATTAAATATTCATACCTATAGCTTATTCCATGATCTTCACTATAATTAATATTTGCAAAAGTATCCATATAAGTAGATCCCGTTGAACTATAAAATTTAATTCCTTTATAGGTTTTATTATTGATGTCAGCAATTAATTCTTTAGCTTTGTTTTCTTTCGCAGTATCAAATTTTAATTTTGAAAAAGATGCATACCAATCATTTGCTTTCATATCTACATTTACTTTTTGAGGATCTTCTTCTTCCCAACAAAGAGTGATATACGTTTTACCAGCCAAATCAGGGAAAACTTCTTCTAAATTGGTAATAAAATAGTAACTAATAGGTTGAGTAAAATTTCTATAATCAACTGAAGTCGTTGGAAAATCATTTAAATTAATTTTATCAATAGTTGATTCTGCTTTTTTATTTGTATTATTACTTGGTTTGGTTGTTGTTTCACTAGTTTTTTCTTTTTCCCAATTGGCTTTCAAAACAATATCTTTAGTTATAGTGGTATTAAAATCATACTCATTATCATCTAAAGTCCAATTTATAAAAGTATATCCATCGCGAACAGGATCTTCTGGTTTACTAACTGAAGTTTCTTCTTTAACTTTTATACTATTAACAAAACTACCTCCATTAGAATCAAAGACAACTGTATATTCAATTTCTTCTTCCCCCTTATCTATTTTATCATTTATTGGAATTTCTTCTTGATTATGTTCTTCAACATTATTATTTGATGTTGTTTGATATACAAAATAGCCCATTAAAATACTAAATACTATTACTAACATTAAAAAAATAATAAATATTACAATTTTTTTATTTTTATCTTTCATCTTTTCACTTCTTTTCTTTTGATTAATTTATTTGTCATTTAGTAAGTATTTGTACCCAATAAATACCATTATTATATGTGTCAAATTTAAACATACCTAAACCAATTTTTTTAAATCTCGCATCAGTGATATTCTTATATTCTATAGTCGACGGCTGCATACTATTAACCAAATTTTGAGCATTTTCGTATTCCATCTCAATGTTCTCTGCTACCACACTATCATGAACTATATTTAAATCATCTAAAACTGTATAATATGGCTTTTTATTTGGTCTTGTGTGATCAAAACTGACTGCATACATCATTTCCATTGCTCTAATTGTAGCAGCTAAAGTTAAATTTTCATCTAGAATTAATGGATCAAGCCCAGCGTTTGCCCTTATTTCATTTATCTGACGAGAGAGGTCATTATAAATATTTTGGTTAGCACTTACAATACTTTGAGCCTCATCCTTCATTTCATTCGTAGTAGCATTAAAAGTTGTTGAATCGTAATTTATCTCATGTTCTGTATCTATTTTTTCTTTGGTACCATCAGCAAAAGTATAAATCATATATATTATCTTAGTAAATTGAGTAACTCCATACTTATATGGCTTTATATCTACATTTTCAGTAACTATTTCATAAGTAGCGGTAGCGTATTTATTAGTTTCTTTTTCTGAATTCGATGAAGTATTTTTATTTTCTGAATTATTATTCTTAGATGGCTGTGTATTTTTATTTTCTAATTCTTTATTCTTTTCTTCATCTTTATTTTCTTCATGCGTTTGTTCTTCATTTATAATTTCATTATTAATTTCACTGTTCTCATTACTATCTTTGCTTAAATTTTCTTCATTAGATTGATTATTAATATTATTATCTTTATTACTTTTCAAATAAAAACATCCAGAAGCAATAAAAATACCTAAAAAAACAGTCATTATCACAATTAAAATCATTTTATTTAACTTCATAATAAACCTCATATCATTATTTATAATTATATATCAAACAAAACTATTCTGCAACTTTGATATAGGCTGTTTTTATATACAATATAATATGTCTTAATAGCTTTAGTTGTAACTATTTTGAATAAGTAACATATTAACTTTTGTTTATATAATTGTTAATACTGAAAAAAATCAAATAAAAATAACATATATTTATTTGATATTAAATAGCAATTTTAATTATTTAAATAATGATAACATTCCCCCACACAGGATAAAGAGTGTGGAATCGATGCTTTCTATTTTATTCTCTTATATCATTTATTAATTCTTCAATTAATTTAAGACCAATTTTTTTGTCGTTAATGTCAGTAATATCGATTAATTTGATATTATTATCAATTTGTTTATACAATGAATAATATATTTTTAATTTCTTATTTTCATCTAAAGTTTTATCAGTATATACAATATAATCTTTATTTGTTTCGTCATCATGATAAGTTGCTATTACTTCACATGTTATTTTATTTCCATTTTTATCTTTTGTATCAAATTGCATACTTCTCATTTTATCATTCCCTTTCTATCTATCTTGAAAGCTTTTCTTGATCAGTTAATTCCGTTTCAATTTCTTGATTAGCTTTAATCAATTTAACTATTTGTGGATCATACACTTGGATATGAGATTTTCTTATTATATCTCCTGGCTGTGCAACTTCAGGATATACTGGAGTTCCATAGGTTAAAACAATTGCATCTTCTTTATCTTTAACCAATTCCCAGCAAGTTTATTAACTGCTATATTAGGTATAGGATTACATATATATATGATTCAAATATTGATCATTTGAATGAAAAAAACATTGTTAAGTGGATTCTTTTCTTGTCAATTTTCTTTTCCATTTTTAAATTCCCCCTATCATAAATTTTCAAAGAAATGTATTTAACCCATAGTTGATAAATAAAGTATACCATATTTGTAAATGTTCGTCTATTTAATCTATTAAATTGTATAATTTTGTATTATTCTATTGTAAAAAATTTGACTCTAGAATATGTAATAATGTGACTATAATTTGAACATAGATAATATTTCTCTATAAATTATCTTTCTTTTAATTTTAATAAAAATATTTTTTGTATATTTAAATTCTAAAATTTCTTCCTTTTAATGATTTATACAACAAATATAAAATATAAAAAAGCACCAAACTTTTAAGTTCAATGCTTTAATTAATTGTCATCTAAGAGATTTTTATTAAAATTTAATAATACAACTAAAAATTACTTTTTAAAAGTTCTAATTAAAATTGAATGACCATCCCTGTAATCATACACATCAACTCTCTCACCGCGATATTGATCATTTGTTAAAAAACCAAGTTCATTTAAAGAATAACCTTTGCCATCTTTTAAAGGTTGTATTTCATAATTTACTCTTGAAGCATCTTCAGTTGGATTAGCCTCAATATTTGCATATGCATAATTAATGACATGATCTGAAGTATAATCTGCTATTGAACTATTATTTCTTTTTACTTCTTCACCTGGATCATAAATTGCAGTATACCTAGACTTATTATTGCCTTTATTAATTGCATTTGCTTGATGCTCTAAACCAAAGATATCACATAAATGGCAATATTCTAAATCGTGATCAACACTTGCTTCATAAGCAGTAATTGTAATACCTGTTCCTAATGCAAATGTTAATAAACCTGCTGCTGCATATTTTACTATTTTTTTCTTGTCAACTTTCTTTTCCATTTTTAAACTCCCCCTTCACTATTAATTAAAAATTCAAAGAATTGTTTTTAAGCACTTGTTGTGAGTAAATATTAACACAATTGTAAATTTTTGTCAACACTTTCTATACTACATGTTAATCCTTTTTAGAAATGATACCTTATCATTAGTTAAAATGATACCATTATATCAATGATGTATAATATCTTTCTAGAAAGGAGATATTTTTATTATATGCATAATAAAGAATATGCATTAAAACTTGTTCAAAATAAACTAAATGGTTTAAATAATTATTCATACTCTCAAATTGCTTCTCTTACTGGATATAAGAAACTTCAAATAATTAGATTCTCTAATCTTTTAAAAGAAAAGGATATTGATTCTATATTAGTTCATGGTTTAACGGATAAACCTTCTAATAATTCTCCCTCAACAAAAGAAATAGAATTTATTAAGAACTTCAAGAACAAATATCCGATTATTAGTATACAACAATTTATGGATATTTACCATGAAGATGTTATTTTCAATAAGAAAATGGACAATGTAGTTAGGGAAAACAATCTTAAAATTAGAAGTTATTCCTTTTATGAATCTTTATATGAAAAATTTAACTGGGTGAAACCTATTAAACATAAAGGCTATAATAAAGGATATGAATCTCATCCACTAAGGGTGCCTTCCCCACAAAGAGGTGTTTTGATAATGATTGATGGTACACCACATGACTGGTTTCAAAATGGTAGAAAATCTTCTTTACACCTGGCTATTGATGATGCTACTGGTGAAGCGTTATGCGGCTGGTTTATGTCAACTGAATGTTTAGAAGGCTATGTTCATATGTTAGAAATTTTAGTTACTAAATATGGAATTCCTGAAAACATTTATTGCGATCGGCATACTATCCTTATTAATCCTAAAGATGGTAAATTAACTAATTTTGGTCATATGTGTCAAGATTTAGGAATCAATATTATCGCTGCTAATACACCTCAAGCTAAAGGTAAAGTTGAAAAATGGAATAACACTATTCAAAATAGATTAATTAATGATATTCGAAGATATAGCATTAAATCCATAGATGAATTAAATAAATTTTTTAATGATTATTACTGTAACTATCTTAATCATAAATATGCATATGAACCTAAAGATGATGATACTGCTTTTGTTCCTTTAGATAATATGAATTTATCTAATATTTTATGTATTAGAGATTCTAGAACTATCCTTAATGGTAATATGTTTTCTTGGAATAATAATTACTATCAAGTTTTAGATAAAGATAATTCAATTAAGCAAATATATAAAGGAACAGAAATAACAGTTTTTCAAAATGTTTTAACCAAAGTTGTAAGAGTTAAATTTTACAATATTTTCTATGAAACAAAACAAATTGAAGGACATAGACAAGATCCAGTAAAAAAAGAGCAATTAAGAATAGATAATCAAAAACAATTAGAACAAGTTTTAAGAGAAAGAGATGAAAGATTAAAAGCAAGGGCGAAACGAAGCTGAGTTTATCTTGACCCTTGCTTTTTAGATTTCATCTAACATAATGTTTTCATAAACAAAGCTTGCCTTTGTTTCTTATAATATTATAAATTTAAAAATCGGTATCATTTTAACTAATGTTTAACAAATATTTTGAATATTTTGAATTAAACTAAAGTGATATAATCTATAAGCAATTAAATAATGTGTTAAATAAATTCCAAAAGTCGCTGAACTTATTTCTTTAATTATTTTGTAACTTAATTCACTAAATTTTTTATTTTCAAATAAATAACGAAAAATATAAAAGAATGAGACAGACTCTAAGATAAGAATTAAATTATATGAATCAAATTTATAAGAAATTGTACCATTTGTTTAAAAATGGAATATATAAAGAAGCAAAGCCAAGAGCCACGAACCAATAAATACAATTAAGGAAACATAAAAATTTCTTTTATTTAATTTTATTTTAGAAAAATAAAATCCTGCTACTAATAGCCCTATAAATAAAGAAAAAAAACTTTGAGTAAAATTACTACTTATATTAATATTTAAAAATGAAATAATAATTGTCAATAATGATGGCAAAAGAAGAAAAACACATAAAAATATTTGATAATCTTTGTTAGTAAACTTAGAAATCATTTTTTTATAAAAGGACTAACAGCATATAAACCAATTAACATATATAAATACCAAAAAGGTGTAATATAGGGTTTTTCAATAAAACAAAGAATAAATTTTAAAAAGTTAAAATTTTTAATTCCATTATCTTTTACCTATAATAATAATGTTATTAAAAAAATGGTACAAATATTTTGAAAATTCTTTTTAAAACTTCTTGATAAGTAATTTCTCTTTTACTTAATAAAAGATAACCAGTTACCATAATAAATAAAGGAACGCCAACTTTACATAGTGCAAAATTTAAAGAATAATATACTACTGAATAATTTGCATCATTAGTAAACATTAGTAAATATCCACCAGTATGATTAATAACAACGAAAAAACATGCCAATATTTTTATTAAATCTAACCAATAGTATCTTTTTTTACTCATATTTTATGCCTTTCTCTTAATTTAATTCTTTTCCTTTTTAGACGTTTCTAATAAATTTAACCATTTTTCCTTAACATTAACAGCTAAATATTCTTGACATTTTTGATAACTTAAATCAGAATATTGTTTTAACTTTTTATCATTTTTTAATAGTTCTATTATCTTTTTAGCCATTTCTTCTTTATTTCTATTTTTAATTAATACTCCTATATTATTTTTTAAAATTTCTTTAGGTCCATCCGCGCTATCAAATGCTATACAAGGGACTTTATAACTCATTGCTTCTATTAATACTAAACCAAATGATTCTGTATACGAACTCATTACAAATAATTTTGAATTTTTCATATAATTAGAAATTTCAGATGGTTTAAGAAATCCTGTTAAAATAATAGTATCTTCTAAATTCATTTCTTTTATTTGATTTTTTAAAGTTTTATATAAAGATCCATCCCCAATTAAATACATTTTAACATTTTTAATTTCATCTTTTACTTGTTTTACTACATCAAGTAAATCACATTGTCCTTTTTCTTGCTCTAATCTGCCTACACTAATTAAATTATTGTTTTTTAAAGTACTTTTTTCTTTAGGCAAGCTATCAATTACATTAGGAATAAACACACATTTAGTATTCCCTATTTTTGGCGCATAAAATTTTTGCAAATTTTCACTCACTGGAACAAAATAATCAAAATTATTTAATGATTTTATAATCTTGTTTATAAATTTTTCATCATTATTATGATAGTTATGTTCAGTTGCAATTTTTATTATATTTTTATTAGCATACATACCAACTAATTTGCTATGAAATTCTCTCGTTGTTATTATATATTGACTATTTATTTTCTTAATAGCTTTAATATTTAATTTATTTTTTAGCAATAAAATTTTAACTGACTTAAATCCTTCTTTAAAAATTTTTATAATTTGTTTATTTTTTATTGCCTGTAAAAAGGCATCTTTATTAGGAGTATCATTAATTAAATAAGTAATATTTATTTTATCACTAAATTCAAAAGCAGGTTTTGAAGCCATTTTATAAGTTACTACAAGATTAATTTTATAATCATTTTCTAACATTTTACATAATGATGAAATATATCTTTCAATTCCACCGTAGTTAAGATGAAGAGCCATAATAGTTATTTCATTTTTTTTTAAAGAAACATTATCTTCTAAGTAATTATTTACCATAATTAGCAATAATACTATGTATATTGAAACAGCAGGTGCTGCTAAAATATGACCAGCAAATGAAGATATAGCTAAAGTTAATAAAGAAATTAACAAGTATAATACTGCTTCAGCCGTAAATAATTTGAATCTTTTTGTAAAACTTACAAAAATAGCAATTAATGGTAGAAAATAAACAATAAAACCAATAACACCATAATGTATGAGAATGTCTAAAAAATCAATTTCTATTAAATAGTCATTAACATGATATCCAATTGCATCTCTTGGTGTAAAACTTAATCCAAATAAAATACTTTCTGGTTCACTATCCACAAAAACATAATAATTTTGTAAAAATAAATCTGCTCTTCCATTTAAAACCTTATTTACTAAATCAGCTACTTTAAAATTAGGAATAAGTTCATAAATTGTTTTAAATTTTGTATCATCATCATTATTATAATCTTCAGAATCATTTGATGTAATTTCTTCTTCATTAGGTTCTTCTTTGTTAGCATCTGTTTCTGGATTTTCTTCTTTTTCTGGCAATTCTGGATGTTTATATTTAATGCCCGCTCCTGCAAAATTGGATACTGTTGGTGAAAATTGACATGCTCCTATTAACATACATAAAGCTATTACTGATAAAATAAATCCCTTTTTACCATTTTGATATAAAAATAGTAATAAAACTAATAAAGTTACTATAATCATTCCCAAATAGCTCGCTTTTGTACCAATTATAGTTATAGAAAACAAAATCGGAAAAATAAAAATTATTTTCCATTTTTTTTCTATATCTAAAAAATAAGTTAAACTACATAATAAAATGACAGCTATTACTCCAACTTCATTACCAGCAAAAAACCATCCCTTTGATCCCTTCATGGTTGAATAATTATAAGTATTAAAACTTGTACCTGTAAAGTAAGGGATAAGCAACAATAATGTATATGTTATACAATTTATTAAAAGAATTTTTTTAAGTAATTTATTATCTATTCTAAAATCATCAAAAACATTTAGCAAACCACATAACATAATAGGAAAATAAAAATATTTAAAAAGTAATTTTACTTCATCAATAATATACTTTATTTTCCATAAATCTGGTTTTGATAAAAAATATATAGCTAAAAAAAATAAAACTAAAAAAAAATAAATTATAGATCTTTTACGATATTTTGATTTACTATAAAATAAAACATAAAATGTAACCAAAATTATGGTTATACCTTTTACTACAATCCCTAAAGAAATTGAAGCAGATGTTAATTTAGTAAACAAAGCTGTAATCAAATCAACAAACGGCAATATTAAAAAATATATATATACAATTTTTTGCTTTACATTCATATTAGAGACTCCTTACTTCTATAATTTATTTTTTGTTTATAAAAAATAATTTTAACTCATTAACATTATAATTGATTTTGGATTTTTTATCAAGAAATTTAATCAATTTGTCAAGACAAAGACATGAAAAAAATATAAAAAAAGAATTGACAGACAAATAAAATCGAGAAAAAGAAAATAAAAATTA
>CANQYF010000014.1 GCA_947628075.1 uncultured Bacilli bacterium
ATACTTTATTTGTGTTCTACCACCTGCAAGAGAGCGGGATTTTATCAAAATAACTTCCACTAGGTTTTTATTTAAGAAAAATTAAGTTGGAGTATAAATATGTATGAGAGAGTAATTAATTTAATAGGAAATGAAAACTTTCAAAAAATTCAAAATACCAAAGTATTATTAGTTGGAATTGGTGGGGTAGGGGGATTTGCTTTTGAAGCCTTAATTAGAAGTGGATTTCAAAATATAACTATAATTGATAAAGACAAAATTGACATCACTAATTTAAATAGACAAATAATTACTAATAATAAGAATATAAATTTAAGTAAAGTTAAAATAGCACAAAAAAGAAGTAAATCAATTAATAAAAACATTAAAATTAAAGCCTTAGAGATGTTTTTAGATAAAAATAATATAAATGACTTAGATAAGGATTTTGACTTTATAATTGATGCTTGTGACACTTTAGAGACAAAATTAGAATTAATTAAATTCGCTACTATTAATAAAATAAAAATAATATCAGCGATGGGAGTAGGCAACCGGATTGATGCATCCCAAGTTAAAATTAAACGACTAGATAAAACCAATAATGATCCCTTAGCGAGAAAATTAAGAAAATTAGTTAAAGACAATAAACTTAATAGTAAAATACCAGTAGTATGTAGTGAAGAGTTGCCCATAAAAAAAGGAAAAGTTGATTCTTTAATAACTTCTCCTGGAATAGCAGGTCTATTAATCGTAAACTATATAATAAATGACATAATTAAGGTTTATCAATTAAAAATTTAGCTAGTTTTGAAGGATCTTCATTATGACATACAATATTATTAATAAGATCTATTAAAGGAATATTTATTCCTTTTTTTTCTAACATTTTATATATAGAATTTAAAGTATAATAACCTTCAACCGTATTTTCTTCTAAATATTTTTTTATTTCTTTTGCATCTTTAGTACTTCCTATAATATAACCAAAAGAATAATTACGACTTTTTACACTAGAACAAGTTAATAATAAGTCACCAATTCCCGCAAAAGATAAAATAGTCTTTTTTTTGCCTCCTAAAGCATGGATAATATGTTTCATATCATGAAGTGATTCATTTATAAGAAAGGCTTGGGTAGATTCTGAATAACCTAGTCCCTTTAAGATTCCTGCTGCAATGGCAATGATATTTTTAATACTTCCACATAGTTGGATGCCAATGATATCTGACGATTTTCTTAATTTTAAAGTATCATTTTCTAATGTTTTTTTGACAAAATTAACTGTTTTTTGGCGATAACCTGCAATCGCTAAAGCAGCAGGTTCATTATTAATTAAATCAATAGCAAAAGTTGGCCCGGAAATTACACAAATATTATTTGTTTGTAAAATATTTTTTACTAAAACCGATAATGGACTTAAAGTAGTATGTTCAATTCCTTTTGCAGCAATACAGATGGGAGTATCATGATAAAATGGTTTTATATTATGACAAACGTCTATAATATATTTAGCAGAAGTTATTAAGAATACTAAATTGCTATCTTTCATCGCTTCTTCAAAACTAGTAGTTATCGAAATATTATCTTTAATATGTATATTAGGAAAAATATTATCTAATTGATGGTTTTTATTAAAGTTTTTGACATTATCTTCATTTTCTGTCCATATAGTTATTTGATTATTTTCTTTTTTAGCTAACATGCTGGCGATACTTACACCATAAGCTCCACAGCCAATTATTGTTATTTTCATTTTTCATTCCTCATTTCATTATGAACTTTATTTAAATTATTTTCTACTAAATTATTTTTAGCATTATAATATTTTACCCCACGTAAAGCCTCTGGTAAATATTCTTGTTTAACCCATGAATTTTTATAATTATGGGGATATTTATAATTAGGATTACCATTTTTAATATGGTCGGGTATAGGTCCTACGCTACCTTTTCTAATATCATTTAATGCTTCATCTATTGCACAAATAGCACTGTTACTTTTTGGTGATAAAGCCATTTCAATTGCAATTTCTGAAAGAGGAATACGTGCTTCTGGTAAACCAACTCTTTCAGCTGCATTAATTGCTGCATCAAGTCTTGGGCCAATACCAGGATTAGCAAGTCCAATATCTTCATAAGCAATAACAGAAAGTCTTCTATAAATACTTTCTAAATCTTCTACCTCAATTAATCTAGCTAAATAGTGAATAGTGGCATCAACATCACTTCCCCTTATTGACTTTTGTAAAGCACTTAAAACGTCATAGTGCCCATCTTCATTTTTATCATGAAAAAAAATAGGCTTAGAATTTATGGTTGACAATACTTGAATATCTATATTGTGATTAGTAGTAGAGTAGTAAGATACTTCTAGTAAATTTAAAGCACTTCTAACATCACCAGATGCCACCATAGCAATATATTCTAAAGATTTTTTAGAAATAGTAATATCTGGTAATTTTTTCGTGGCTATTTTTAAAACTTTAATAATATTTTCTTGGGTTAAATCATGTAATTCGAATATTTGACATCTACTTCTAATCGCCGGATTTATAGAATGATAAGGATTACTAGTCGTTAACCCAATTAAAATTATAGTTCCTTTTTCCAAATGGGGTAATAAAATATCTTGTTTATCTTTATTCATACGATGAATTTCATCTATAACTAAAATTAAATCCCCATAAAATTGAGCTTCTTTTATGGCGTTATCAAAATCTTCCTTTTTATTAATAACAGCACTTAAAAATTTTGTTCTAATACCTAGTTCATTGCTTAAAGCATAAGCAATACTAGTTTTGCCTATACCAGGTCGACCATATAGAATCATAGAAAATATTTTTTTGTTTTTGACTAAATTGGTTAAAATTTTGCCTTCTCCAATTAAATGATCTTGACCAATTACATCACTTAATTTCTGCGGCCGTAATATATCTGCTAATACTTCCATATAACACCTCATAAATATTATAACAAACAATTATTCAATATTAAATAAAATATGGTATAATTTACTTATAAGGAATAGATAAAATGGAAAATGATATTAAATTAGATGAAAATATTGAAGAATTTTTAGATTATTTAAAATATGAAAGAAAACTTTCTAATAATACTTATCTTTCTTATCGTTATAATTTAATTAAGATATGTAAGTATTTTAATCAAAGTCTACTTTATTTAAATGAAAATGATATTAAGACTTTTTTGTATAATTCAAAAGAGAGTAGTAAGACTAAAGCTCATTATTTAACAGTCTTAAAGACATTTTATGAATATATGCTAGAAATTAAAAAAATAACATACAATCCTTGTATAAATATAAAAATGCCTAAAATAGAAAAAAGATTACCAAAATATTTAACGGAAGAAGAAGTTAATGAATTATTAGATATTGATTTAAAAAAACCGATAGATTATCGAAATAAAGCTATGCTAGAATTATTATACGCAACAGGAATGCGAATCTCGGAATTACTCAATTTAACTTTATCTAGTTATAATGAATCAGGTTGTTATGTTAAAGTGATGGGGAAGGGGAGTAAGGAAAGAATTATTCCTTTAAGTGATATAACCATTAAATATTTAAATCTTTATATAAAAGAAAAAAGACAATATATTTTAAAAACTAAGACTTCAGATTATTTATTTATAAACTATACCGGTAATCGAATGTCTCGCCAAGGTTTTTTTAAGATTTTAAACCAAATATGTAAAGAAAAAAACATCAAAAAAGAGATATTTCCCCATATGCTAAGACACACCTTTGCAACTCATTTATTAAATAATGGTGCTGATTTACGAGTTATTCAAGAACTCTTAGGACATGAAAATATCTCTACAACGGAAATTTATTCCCATATTTCTAATGAAAAAATTATCAAAGACTATGAAAAACATCCTCATTATTTTAATGACAATAAAAAAGAAGAGTAATTTGACTTGAACATTAATAGTTCATTTCAAATTTGAACTCTTCCTTTTTATTATTATCTACTTTGATTATTGCTACGAGATCTATTAGATGATTGTTGTTTATTATTTGCTTCTTTATTATTACGTGCTTTATTATTATTTCTTGAATTATTAGCACTACTATTGCAACTACTATTTCTACTCATTTTTCTTCCCTCCTGATATTATTATGGTTTAAACTTATTTATTAATACTTATTTTAATAAAATTCTAATGGTAATAAATGGTTTTTAGAATAGAAAATGATTCAGACAGATAAGAATTATTCCGACAATAATTCCCAAGTATATATATGAATTTTTTTGATATTTTATTGCTTTAGGTAGCATTTCTTCAATTGCAAGGGTAATCATAATACCAGCTACAAATAATAGAACAATACTAATTAATAGAGGAGTAACATAATTTTTTAAAAAGAAATAGGCAAGAAGAGCTCCTAAAGGTTCGGCAATACCAGAAAGAAATGTATTAAATAAGGCCTTTTTCTTAGATTTAGTTGCATAATAAATAGGAACGGCAATTGATATTCCTTCTGGAATATTATGGAACATTATGGCAATTGTTAATTTAATACCTAAAGAACTATCATGAACACTTCCTATAAAAGTAGCAATTCCTTCCGGAAAATTATGAAGTATTAAAGCAATCATACTTAAAATACCAAGCTTATATAGAGAATTATCATTTTTATCTAAAAATTTATTTATTAAAAATACAGCCAGAACGCCAATACTAAAAGATATAATAGCAATACCAATTCCGATAGTAAATTTATAATTAATTAAAATATTAAATAAAGAGGAAGGAATTAAATCAGTAATACTTATACCAATCATAATGGCAATAGAAAAAGAAAGACAAAAAGTTATAAATTTAGAGATATTATTTTCTTTTATATTTAAAAATATTATTATCCCGCCGAGTAGAGTAGACATACCTGCCATCGAGGACATTAAAAATGCATTTAAAGTAGTCAATTTATATATCACCAATAAAATTTTATGCATAAATAAATTACTTAAATATTAATTTACAAAGATTTACTAATAAAATATAAAAAAGGGGTAGAAATTTTTATAATTTTTTGGTAATATATATTTGAAGAAGAGAAAGCTCAAATCATATGAAGATTGATTATTATTCTTAGAAAAAATCAAAACGAACAAGTTTATATTTGTCCCTTTATCATTCAATATTATATTTGGAATTCTATCTTCTTCTTCAAAAATAGAGTGAATAAAAGCTCTATTTTTTTTGACTAATAAATAAATGATAAACTCATCCCAAAATAATTATCAAAAAAAATTAATTTTATAAAATGGTGAGGAGAGTATAGTATAAATTCATATAATTAAATTTATTTTCAAAAACATTGGTTAACATAACATACATTATGCAAAATAGATAAATGCTTTTAAAATGCTGGAAAAATTGTTTTAATAATTAATATTCATATATCTTCTTTATTTATTTATTAGAAATACAATTTTAATAATTCAAAAACTAAATTAAATTTTTTTTATTTTAAAAATCAATTTAAAATTTAAAATTGAATGATTATATTATATCCTTATTTATAATATTAATAAGGATATATACGCGTAATATCCTATAATTAAATTAATATAAGGATATAATACGGACGTAAATACATAAAATAGACAAAAAGAAAAGAGTAGTTAATACTCTAAAAATTTCTTTTAAATTGGTTCAGAACTTATCCAAGAATATGTTCCATCAGCATTTTTCATATATGTGTGTTTATATTTCGTACCATATTTTTTTAAAAACCTAATATCAATTTTAGTATCTTTATCATATGCTTGTGTACATTTTTCATTTAAAGTACCATTAACATCGCTATAACATTCGTTATTATTTATTTTAATAAAATAGTCGTAAATTACTATCTTACTACTCTTCTCCACTGCCTTTTTTATTGAGCGATATATGTATGAATCATTACCAATTGTGTACTTGATAGTTTCCGATAAACCACAATAATATTTATCATTTTTTAAATAACAAATATGTAAATCATCAGCATTAAAACTTTCATTATTTTCAATGTTTTTGCCAAAGATTTTCTTATATGAGTCATCTATTATTTTTTTATCAAATATTTTTACTGTACAATTATTACTTTTTTCATCTTTTCTAAATATCATATCATCATAATTACATAATTCATCTTTTTTATTACCATTTATTGTTTCAACTTCAACATCATTTAAATTGGCTTTTTGATACGCTAAACATAATTTAATTTCAGTAGATAAATTTTCATAGTCAATTTTCTTATTTGTATAATTTTTTAAACTATTACATGCACTTAAACTATCAATATTAAAATAATTATATAATTCAGTTATTTGTTCACTTTCTGGATCTAATTTTTTACCAGTTAGAACTCTAACTCCAATAATAACGATTCCTAATATTGCTAATACAATTAGTAATTTATCAATAATTGTAGAAATATCCTTCTTCATATTAAATCATCTAAACTTTTCTTGATTGAATTTCGGCTATTTTTTCGAAAACTTCAGCGGCATTTCCTTCATTTATTTCCGTATATCCCAATTCTTTAAGAGCTTGAATTCTCGTTGTATTAAGTTGTTGAGTTCTACTTAATTTTTCTTCTTTTTTAGCTTCTATTTCTTGAACAAATTTACGGCGATTCTCTGCTACTCTACTTTTACTAGCACCACCATTATTATATAAATTTAATGCGGCATAAAGAATTGCTTCAAATATAAATTGTTTATCCTCATTAAAAGCAAATTCTTCCGAATTAATAAAGCCATTAGTTTTAGCCATATATGCCAACATATATTTTATTTCAGGAACATTATCCATTGATTGTAAAAGATAATATAAATATCTAACTGCAGAAGTACTTCCTGCTTCATTATCTTCTAATTTTTCTTTTAATAGAAAGGCAATATCATTTAATAAAATGCGACTTTCTTTATCTAAACCTTTTAAATCTAAGAAACTTTCTAAATCATTTCCACTTTTAACACCAATATTAAGTCTTTTTTCAACACTCATTAAATATTCCGTATCAACTTTAATATTAGCTATTTCTTCATTAGTTCCTTCTTTTAAATCTAATAATTGTAATAACAATATTTTCTTTTCTTTAGGCCATTTATCTAATGAATCTAAAACTAAATAGTTATAAACCATTTGCCTTGATACTCCCAAATACTTTGAAAGTCTTACTTTTGAAACCCCTAATTCTTGTAATAAATCATTTAACTTATCCATGACAATCACTACCCTCTACTATTTACAATATAATTATATATAACTTAACACTTTCTTGTCAACAAAAAAATGATTTTTTACTTTAAATCATTTCTTCTAATAATATATAATTTATTCTTTTTAAAGAAACAATAAAATATATCTTTAATTTCTAGTCCTTTTGCTGCTAAAATGTTTTTTAACCAAGTTTCGTTTTTCTTAATATGTTTAATCGCTTTTTTTTGCAAACTACCATCTAATATTAAAGGCATGGGATAAGAAGAAGGAAATTTTAAGAAATTATATTTAAAGACCGAGAGCTTTCCATTCGGCTCCAAAAAAGCATATTCTACATCATCAATATTTTTAATTTCTTTTTGTCTTAAACTTAAAAGTAAATTATCCATACTATATCTTTGCTTAACCATTTCATTATAATTTATTTTACCATTACAAATTATTAACGATGGCTTGCCATCAATAAATGTTCTAATCTTTCTTGATTTAATGGAAATAAACGCTAATAAAATTTCCAAAACAACTAAAAGAGATATTGGTAAAATTGTAAGAAAAATACTATCTTTTATATTTTCAATTGATATAGCAATTAACTCAGCAATTAAAATAGACACTATTAAATCAACTACTCCTAATTGGCCGATTTCTCTTTTCCCCATTAATCGATAACAAATCATTACAAAAAAATAAAAAAATAAAGTTCTTAAAACTACATGCAACATTTCCATTATCCGTCACCTAAATTTATTATGGTTATTATCATATATTTTTAAACATAACATAATAATTTATTAGGTGATATCATGATAAAATTTATAAATTATCTTAAATATGTTGGAATTTTTTTAATTGTAGAGTTATTAATAACATTCCTTACAAGTCTTTTAAATTTATTTGGACTTAGTAGTGGCATTACAACCATAATTTTACTCATATGTAATCTTATATTATTCTTTATTCTTAGTTTCTTTAATGCCTGGCAAGTTCGCAAAAAAGGTCTAATTGAAGGGGCTATTTTAGGAATAATATTTATTATATTTATGTTATTAATAAAATTAGCTTTATTTCCTGGAACGTTAAGAATCTCTACATTTATCTATTACATTATTTTATTATTTTCTAGTATTTTAGGTGGTATGTTTGGAGTAAATAAAAAGAGTAATAAAAATTAATTACTCAATTGGTACAAAAATAAATTCATTTCCCTCTCTTTTTACATAAGAATTCTCATCATATATTTCTTTAGTAACAGGATTACTAACGGTTTCTAGATATTTATTTTCATATAATATTTTCAAAGTGATTTTGTCTTCTTTACAAATTTGTTCATAATAGCAATTTTTCGCACTATTAATAATTTTATCATATGTAGATTTATACAAATGCGAATTATGATCTTTAATAACTTTATACACTGTTGGTATTGTAATTAACATCATAATTATGATAATACTACTAGTAATAATTATTTTATTTGTATTCATAGCCTTCTCCATAATAATCTAAGATAAATTTATCTCTAAATTCTTCTAAAGTATCTGTTTTAATATTCTTTCTAATTTCTTCCATTAATTTAGTTAAAAAATAAATATTATGAATTGATAAAAGACGCGCTCCAAAAGTTTCGGAAGTAGAAAGTAAATGTTTTATATATGCCTTTGTATATGATTTACAAGCATAACAATTACATCCTTCTTCGACGGGAGTAAAATCTTCTTTATATTTACTATTCTTTAAATTTATTTTGCCATGTCCTGTGTAGGCATGTCCATGTCGCGCTAATCGAGTTGGTGATACGCAATCAAATAAATCAACACCGCGCATTACATTTTCAATTAAATCAATAGGGTCTCCAACTCCCATTAAATAACGTAATTTATCTTCAGGCAAATATTTTGTTGCGTATCCTACCATTTTATACATTGTCTTTTTATCTTCACCAACGGAAGTACCTCCGATTGAATATCCATCAAAATTCATTTCAACAAGAGCTTCAGCACATTTCTTTCTTAAATCTTCATATTCTCCGCCTTGAACAATTCCAAATAACATTTGATTAGGACTTTTAAATACTTGTTTACCTCTTAAAGCCCATCTTAAAGTTCGATCAACACTTTCTTTTACATAATCATATGTACTAGGCCATTTTACGCATTCGTCAAAACTCATTACAATATCACTTTGTAATTTCATTTGAATTTCAATCGATTTTTCAGGAGTTAAAAATAATTTATCACCATTTTCAAAATTTTTGAAATGAACTCCTTCTTCCGTAATATCTTTGGGTTTAGCTAAACTAAAAACTTGAAAACCACCACTATCAGTTAAAATAGGACCATCATAATTCATAAATTTATGTAATCCTCCTGCTTCATTTACGACATCTTCACCAGGTTTTAGCCATAAATGATAAGTATTTGCCAAAATAATACCTGTCCCTATCTCCTTTAATTCTTCAGGAGCTAAAGTCTTAACTGTCGCATTTGTACCTACTGGCATAAACATTGGGGTCTCATATGTTAATCCATTATATTTTATTTCACCTAATCTAGCCATATTTTTTTTAGATTTTTCTTTTAATTGATATTCTAGTTTCATTACTTCACTCCTTATTTATTATAACATTGTCTACTTATTTTATAAACATAGCATCGCCAAAAGAAAAGAATCGATAATTATTTTGTTTAGCTATTTCATAGGCCTTTAAAATATATTCTCTTTTTGCTAAAGCACTTACTAACATTAAAAGGGTACTTTTTGGTAAATGAAAATTGGTAATTAAACCATTAATTGCTTGAAATTCAAAACCAGGATAAATGAAAATATCGGTATTACCCCTACACTCTTTAAATTCATGATAATTATGCATAATTGTTTCAAGAACTCTTGTACTAGTAGTACCCACAGCATATATATTGCGATGTTCACTTTTCGCTTTATTTAAAATATCCGCTACTTCCTTTTTCATTTCATAATACTCCGAATGCATATGATGTTCTTTAATATTATTTGTTTCAACTGGTCTAAATGTCCCTATTCCTACATGTAAGGTTACATAACATATTTCAACACCCATATCTTCTATTTCTTTAAGTAGTTCTTTGGTAAAATGTAATCCAGCCGTGGGAGCGGCAGCACTACCCAAATATTTAGCATAAACAGTTTGATAACGATCTTGTTCTTTTAAAGTTTCATGAATATAAGGAGGAAGTGGCATTAAACCAATTTTTTCAATAATTTCTAAAAATATTCCTTGATATTTAAAATTAACTCTAATAATGCCATCTTCTAATTTTTCTATAACTTCACATTCTAAATCATTACTAAATTTAATAATCGTCCCCAAATGTAATCTTTTACCAGGACGTGCTAAACATTCCCAAATATCATTTTCAATATTTTTTAAAAGTAATACTTCAATATTAGCATCAGTATCTATCTTTTTCCCCATTAACCTAGCTGGTAATACTTTGGTGTCATTTAAAACTAAAACATCACCCTTTTTTAGATATTCTTTAATATTAAAAAACTTGGTATGTTCAATTGCACCAGTATTTTTATTTAAAACCATTAATTTTGATTCACTACGATTTTTAATTGGACTTTGAGCAATATATTTTTCATCTAATTCATAATCATAATCGTTTAAATTCATAAACGTCACTTCCTTTATGTATTATAAATAAAAACGGACTAAAAGTCCATTAATTTTCTTGTAAATATTTTATTACCTTACTATATATTTCTTCTTGAATATCAGGAATTGTTCTAATTTGTTTATCTTTAACACATTCTATTTTTATAAAATTAAATAAATCAGCCATTTCTAAATAAGCATTTTCAGCATTTTTTAAATTTTCTTCCGAAGTTTCAAGTTGATCTAACTCCTTACGATTATTTTGTAATTTTTTACTATATTCATAAGGCATATGTAAAAATAATGCAATATCAGGTCGTGGTAATCCTAAAAGTTCATATTCCAGTTTTTCTAACCATTTAAACATTTCTAATCTTTCGTTTTTATCTGCTATTTTACCAGCTTGATGCCCCATATTGCTTGCTACGTAGCGATCTAAAATAACAATATAATCTTCTTCTAAATACTTATTTATAATATTTATGTTATATAGTCGGTCGGCAGCATAATATAAAGAGGCTACTTTAGCAGGAACGTTATTTGCTCCTTCTTTAAACCAGCCTTCACATATACTTTCTTTACCCAAGTAAGGTCCACCAACTATTTTGCCAGTCGCTGTTTCATACATTGGAAATGAAAATTCTTGAACTTTATAGCCATCTTTTTTTAAATTTTCTTTTAAAAGTTCACATTGTGTGCCTTTACCTGAACAATCCGTTCCTTCAATAATTAGTAGTTTCCCCATATTTTTATTCTCCTACTTCTGTACCTATTTTTTTACCATTAAAGTAATCTTTTAATAATTTATAATCATTTATATTCATAACAAGTATTTTAGTCTTTTTTTCTTGGCATTTTTTAACGGCATATAAATCCATTACTTGATATTCATTATCCATGACGTCTTTATAGCTTAAATAATCAAATTTTTTAGTATCTCTATTAGTTTTGGGATCATTATTATAAATGCCATCAACATTAGTCATTTTGATTATTAAATCCGCATCCAGTATATCTCTTGCTAAAATGGTTCCGGAATCAGTAGAATAACCACTTTGGCCAACTCCTCCACCAAAGATAATAATATATCCTTTATTATATAAATCTTTTAATTCTTCATTTTCATAATTTTGAATTAAATTAGGAAATTGAAAAGGTGTTGATACTATACTTTTGATATTTTTATTTTCTAAGTAGTCTTTGACATATAACGCATTAATAATGGTTCCCAACATCCCAATTGTATCTCTCGTAACTTTATCCATGTCTTCATGACTTCTTCCCCGAAAAAAATTACCTCCCCCAATCACAATACCAATTTGATGATCATTTTTTAACAAATTAATAATTTCAAATACTGTATTTAAATTCTTTTTTGAGACGTTTTCATTATTATCTTTTAAAGCTTCACCACTTATTTTTAATATAATTTTGCTCATTTATACCTCTCTTATATTTTTCTGGTTAAATTAATACCTTCTTTAAAATTACATTTAGAAGTACATGTGAAATCCGGAAAAGTACATCTAGCGCCATGCGAATATTTTTCAATATCTTTAGCTAAATAATGATTTTTAGCTTCCAATGCTTTTTTGTATTCTTGTAATGTTTTGGATGTTTGTTCCATTATTTCTAATTGAGCTGCTGTACATAATCTTTCTTTACATTTTAAAATAAAATCTTCATATTTACCCATTTCGTTAATTAAAACTAACTCACCTTGAGGTGTAAAATGTTCTACTTGATGCATATCATAAAGCCATTCTTGAACTAAAGATTCATTATCTTCTATAATCGGAGGAATAAAATACTCTTTTTTAGCCAAAAATTGCATTTGATAATCGAGTGTTCTATGTCTTTGAGCTTGAGCAAGTTCTGCTAAAGAAGCTTTATAAAGTGTAGAATATGTATCACCATAATATATTTCCCTTTTTTCTAAATCATGACCAAACAACGAAAAATTACGATTCTTTTCATTTTTCATTAAGCCTTTATCTAAAACATTTAATCTCTTTAATTCATCAAAAAATTCTAACATAGCATAAACTAATTTTCTATCAAAATCCTCATATATGTTACAATTTCTAATATACTCTTGTATCCAAGATGCTATGTAATTTATTTGCCTAAAAGTAGTGGAATAAATCATTTGGGTTGGCATAAAAACAGTTACTAAATAACGTGCATTTTCTTGAGCTAGTTTAACTATCTTTCTTTCATCATAAACCTTACCATATTTATTAGCAATACTTATTTTAAATACATTAACCCATTTATTATAAAGCACTTCTTCCGTCTTTGTAATAACAGACCCTTCTTCTCTAACAACTTGTGTATATCTAGCTGACTTTTCACTGGTTGTATATTGATTTTCATTATTTAATACCATTGCCAAAATTTTTGGCACATTTTGCAAGTTAAAATTAATCATTATATGATCATATACACTATGATGACCATTATTTAGTGTTAAATCAATTCTCCTTTTTGTTTTTTCAACTGGCTCATTTTTTACATGATCAAATCCCTCTTTATCGTAACAAACACCTGCAATTTTGCCACATAAATTTAGTGCCTCCTCTTTGTTAAAAGTCCCATCACTTTTTAAAAAATAATTGGGTAATATGTCAACTTTTATTCCGTACTTCTCCATTTTTACTACCTCCCTAATATTGAAGTGGATACTTAGAAGTTAATTCTAATACCTCTTTAGTAAGTTTATTTAACACCTCTTCATTCTCTTTATTCTTTAAAGCTTCATCTATAATATGCGCTACTTGAATAAAATCTTGTTCTTTAAATCCCCTTGTAGTCATCGCAGGTGATCCTATTCTAATACCGCTTGCTACCATCGCTTTTTCAGTTTCATTAGGAATCGTATTTTTATTTACCGTAATATGTATTTGATCAAGAAGTTTTTCGGCTTCTTTTCCAGTAATACCTGCACTCTTTTTAACATCAAGTAGAATTAAATGATTATCAGTACCACCACTTATAACATGATAACCGAGTTTAATAAATTCATCACTCATGGCTTTAATATTTTTTAAAACTTGTTCTTGATATATTTTAAATTCTGGTTGTAATGCTTCATAAAAGCTTTGAGCTTTAGCCCCAATTACATGCATAAGTGGTCCCCCTTGAATTCCTGGGAAAATGGTTTTATTAATTTTCTGTGCTATTTCTTCATTATTAGTTAAAATAATGCCTCCACGAGGACCCCTTAAAGTTTTATGGGTAGTAGATGTAACAACATCTGCATAAGGAATTGGTGATGGATGAAGACCTACAGCAACAAGACCAGCAATATGTGCCATATCAACAAACATATAGGCTCCCACTTCATCACATATTTCTCTTATTCTTTTAAAATCAATTATTCTTGAATATGCTGATGCCCCAGCAATAATCATTTTAGGCTTTTCTTTTAAAGCAAGTTCTCTTAAAGTATCATAATTAATCATTTCGGTTTTAGGATCAACGTCATAACTTACAACTTCATAATCGATACCACTAAAATTCAAGCTATAACCATGAGTTAAATGCCCACCATGATTTAAATTCATTCCCATTACTTTATCGCCATGATTAAGAAGCGCTCTATATACAGCCATATTAGCGCTAGAGCCACTATGAGGTTGAACATTAGCATATTTACAATTAAATAATTTAGTAACATATTCGATTGCTTTATTTTCAAAAATATCAATATATTCACAACCACCATAATATCTTTTAGAAGGATATCCCTCTGCATACTTATTGGTTAAAATACTACCTTGAATTTTTAATACCTCTTTTGATACATAATTTTCTGATGCAATTAATTCAATATTTTCTTCTTGTCTTTTTCTTTCTAAATTTAATGCTTCCTCTAAAGATTTATCCATAATTTAACCTCCCATTTAATTTTAATCTATTTTTTCTAATAAATTTTCAAAAATCATCGCTACAGTCATTGGCCCTACTCCACCTGGAACAGGAGTTATATATGATACTTGATCTAAAACATTATCATAATCGACATCACCAACAACTTTACCATCTACTCTAGATATACCCACATCAATTACTACTGCCCCAAATTTTATCATCTCTTTAGTAATAAATTTAGGCTTTCCGACAGCACTAATTACGATATCAGCATTTTTTGTATGCTCACTTAAATTATAAGTATGAGAATGACACATTGTAACTGTGGCATTTCTTCTTATCAATAAATTAAATAATGGTTTTCCGACAATTAAACTTCGATTAATTAAACAAACATTTTTACCGTCTAAATCAATATGATAATAATCTAATAATTTCATTATACCTTTAGGTGTACAAGAAATATGACTAGGCTTTCCTAAAACTAAGTTACCCATTGATATATTTGAAAAGCCATCAATATCTTTACTTGGTTTAATTTTATTAAAACATTTTATTATATCAATGTGGTCTGGAACTGGGCTTTGTAAAATAATACCATTAATTTCATCATTATTATTTAAAGATTCAATTAAATTAATTACTTCATCCTCGGTAGCGTTTTCCTCTAAATGATATAATTTGCCTATTACTCCTAATTCTTCACATCTTTTTAATTTATTTTTTATATATATATTACTTGCTTCATTATTACCTACCCAAATGATTGCTAAGCCTAATTTTTTATCTAATTTATCTATTTTTAATTTTAACTCATTAAGAAGTTCTGTACTTACTTTTTTACCATCTAATATTGTCATTGATCCTCCCTAAACATTCCTAAATTGTATACAATTCCTAAACTTTTATATGCTTTTTCCGTTGCAATACGGCCACTTCTGGTTCTTTTAATAAACCCTTCTTGTAATAAATATGGTTCAACGACATCTTCTATAGTTGTTACTTCTTCGCCAATACTAGTTGAAATCGTTTCTACTCCAACTGGACCCCCATTAAATTTTTCAATTAAACTTGTCAAATATTCCCGGTCAATACTATCTAGGCCAGAATCATCTACATGCAATCTTTTTAAAGCTTTTAAAGTAATATCTAAATCAATTACTCCTGTTCCTTCTACTAAAGCAAAGTCCCTAACTCTTCTAAATAGCCTATTTGCTACCCGAGGTGTCTTTCTACTTCTTCTTGCAAGTTCCATTGCCGCATCTTCTTCAACTTTTATATCAAAAACTTTGCCACTTCTAATAACGATATCTTTAAGTTCATCGTAAGTATAATACTCTAATTTTGATACAATACCAAATCTATCTCTTAAAGGGCTCGATAAATCTCCGGCTCTTGTCGTGGCTCCGACTAAAGTGAATGGTGGCAAATTAATTTTTATACTTTTACTCTTGCCTTCCCCACCACCTATTACTAAATCTATTTCGAAATCTTCCATGGCAGGATATAAAATTTCCTCAATGTAAGATGGCATACGATGAATTTCATCTATAAATAATACATCACCCGGCTCTAAATTCGATAAAATGGCTGCTAGATCACCAGTTTTTTCAATTGATGGCCCACTTGCTGTTCGAAGTGTCGAACCTAGTTCATTTGCAATTATATGAGCTAATGTAGTCTTTCCTAAACCAGGAGGGCCATATAAAAGAACATGATCTAATGGTTCATTACGCATTTTAGCGGCTTTTATAAAAATTCTTAAATTTTCTTTTATTTCATTTTGCCCAACATATTCATCTAAACTCTCAGGTCGAATATTTTTTTCAAATATATCTTCATCTTTTAATTCTGTACTTACAATTCTATCATCCATTTTTGCCTCCTGTTTTATGTTAATTAAATAATATCATTAAACCAAATTTTTAACAAGCATTTTTTACAAACTTACGTTCTATTTTAATAATAGTTTCAACGCTTCTTTTACTTGATCTTCTAAAGTTTTTGATTTATCAATATTTGGAATTATTTTTCTTATTTCACTAGTTTTATAGCCTAAATTTTCTAAAACACTAATTAATTCTTCAACATTATTATCTTCATTTACATATTCGGTATCAACTTGAACTTTACCTTTTAAATCTAAGATAATTTGCCGAGCTAATTTTTCCCCAATTTTAGGAAATTTAGTAAGATATAAAATATTCTCTTTATTAATAGCATCTACAATCCCACTTATAGAACCAGTTGCAAATATACCAGATGCAACTTTAGGACCCATGCCTTTAACATTAATAAGTTTCATAAATAATTCTTTTTCTTCGATAGTTTTAAAGCCATAAAGAGAGTATTCATCTTCTCTAATATGATTATATACAAAAATCTTATAATTCTCATTTAATTGATAGCTAAAAGGATTAGGCACATATATTTGATATCCTATACCATTTACATCAACTACAATACTATCTGAATTTATACAATCTATTTTACCATTAAAATAATTATACATAACTATCACCATTTTCATTATACAATAAATATTTAAAAGAAAAAATAACTTTTTAAATTTCCAATAAAAAAAGTTATAGATTTCTCTATAACTATGCCTCTGCACTTGGATTAGCAATTAAGCTAATAATTGATTCAAAAGTTTTATTTTCAGTTGTATTGTCGTAACTAGGATCATGAGTTTTAGGATCACTACTAGTATACATTTGAGCATCGCCTTCATAATAATCTACCCATAAACGAACTTTAAATGTCTTTGATTCTCCTGTTGCGATACTACTATTTTCAATAATATAATAATTTTTTGTTTTATAAGTCTCAGCTTTAGTATCTAATTTTTTGTTTATTTCATCTTCCAATATTTTTATGTTATTAGTATTTTTAATCTTAGATAAACTGGTTAAATATTGTCCGCTTTCCCCTAAAGCACTATTATCTACTTGATAATTAAATCTTATTTTATTATCAGGAATATGAGTAGTGGTATCTTCTTCACCTTCTAAAATAGATGTACTTACTTCATCAGTAGATAATGTTGTAATTGCTAATATATAATTAACAGGATTTTGGACTCTTTGACAGTTATTAGTTATTTTAATTTCCATTGGTTTTAAATTATCTTCACTATCAGTTTTACCCAAAGCCCACTTATCAGTAACTGGATAATTTAAAGGCAAGCCAATCGTTCCAACTGATGTACTACTTACCTCTGTAAATGTTATATCAATACAATCAGTTGATCCTTTTACATTTGTATGGGAAGTACCCGGTTCTGTTATCGAAACTTTATAATATGCATATGTTCCTGATATCGCTAAAACTATTAAAAGCACTACTAAAACAATTATAAAAAACAAATATCTTCTAGAATTTTCTTTTTTATTTTCACTTTTTTGCATATTCTCTTTCATAATATCACCTATATCATACCAAAATTATTATAATATATTTATTTGAATTTAGCAATAAGTATCATTCTTTAAATTCAAAAATATAATCTAAAATTTTTACTTCGTCCCCTCTTTTAGCACCTAGACGTTCTAATTCATCTTCGATGCCCATTCCTTTTAATTTGCGAGCAAATCTTAAAACAGCTTCTTCCTCATTAAATTTAGTCATATTAAATAATCTTTCAATTTCGGCTCCTTTTAAAACCCAAATATCATCTTCTTTTGTAATAGTATATGGTTTTTCATTCTTAAACTTAAAAATCATATGACTTTCATAATCACTATCATCATAAATATTATTTATATTATTTTCTTCTAATTTATCACCAATATAATTTAAAAGTTCTTCTATCCCAACATTATTCATTGCACTAATTGGAAAAACAATTTTATCTTTATACTTTTGTTTAAATAATTTTAAATTAGCATCTGATCCTTCTAAATCAATTTTATTCGCTACAATTATTTCAATTTTATTTTCTAACTTTTTACTATATTTACTTAATTCGTTTCGGATCATTTCATAATCATCAATTGGATTTCGTCCTTCACTACCACTTATATCAATAACATGACATAAAATCTTTGTCCTAATTGCATGTTTTAAAAATTTATCTCCCAATCCGACTCCATCTGAAGCTCCCTCAATTAAGCCAGGTAAATCAGCCATAACAAAAGTCTTTTTATTTTTTAATTTAACTACCCCTAAATTTGGTGATAAAGTTGTAAAGTGATAAGCAGCAATCTTCGGTTTACTAGCACTTATTTGAGAAAGTAATGTACTTTTACCAAC
>CANQYF010000015.1 GCA_947628075.1 uncultured Bacilli bacterium
AACTTGTTTTTTTCTCCCATTTTCTCTTACAATTTACTTTTTCTTATTAAATTGTCATTTACTTTTTCATTTGAGTATCTATATTATTATTAGGTGACTCTATGAATTTAAAAAAAATGATTTTGATTAATACTATTATTACTTTTCTATTATGTTTCTTAACCCATTTTGCTTATACTATTCTTTCTAATAATTTTTCAGCTATATTTTTTCCTGTTAATGAAAGTATTTGGGAACATATGAAAATGTTATATACCACTATTTTACTAGCAGGTATAATAGAATATTTTTTTCTAAAAAAATGGCATCTTAATTATCACAATTTAATTTTAAGTACACTCACAGCTAGTCTTATCAGTATTCCTATTTATTTAGCTATTTTCTTACCTTTTTATTATAATTTAGGTGAAAATATGATTATTACTTTCATCATCTTATTTTTAACAATTTTATTAGTCAATTATATTGCTTATAAAATAGAAAGCTTACCCATTATTCCTTATGAGAAAGTTATTAGTATTATTTTTATAATTATTGTATATGTTATTATGGCCATCTTAACATTTAAAGCTCCTCATAAAGAAATATTTTTTGATACAGAAGAAGAAAAATATGGTATTAGTGATTATATAATTAAAAAATAAGAAAGTTTTATTATTTAACTTTCTTATTTTATAGTATCAATAATGGAACTTATTATATCAATTGTATTAATCGCATCACTTATTTTATCAGTTGTTCTTTCCTTATATTGTTCTTTCATTTCTTTCATAAATTCTTTATAATAAACGGGATCTCGATTTAAAAATTTAATAAAACTTGTATTTTCATCCAAATATTTTTTAAATTTTTTATCTTCAATTAATTTTTGTTGTAAAAAATATTCCATTTTTAGTCCTCAAAGAATTTATTTAAAGGACGCGCTGCCACGGGGCCTTTCACAATATCTTTAACACTATTTGTTCCCTTACTTGTTAAATCTTCTACAATTCCTAAAGCTTTTTGTGCAGTATTAACATGTTTTTGAATTTCATCTAAATTAATATTTTTCATAATTTCACTTATTTTAGTAGGTGTTATCATCCCCGGATTAGTTCCTCTTTCATAGGCTTTCCAAGCATTATCATCATTACCATAAACATCATAGATTTCATAAAATGATTGCAAAGTCATTTCTTTATTTCGAACATACTCTAATAGTTCAGGTCTATTTCGCATAAATTCTTTAAATTCTTCTTTTTTACTCATAATAAATCACCTAGTATATCCTATGAACAACTAGGTGATTTTATTATATTTTAAAGTCTTTAGCAAAATCTTCAAAAGATTGTTGTTCAACTTTTTTATCTTCTTCTATTTCTTTGGCTTTCTCATTATCCAACATTATTTTAATAGGATTATATTTTAAATCAAACTTATCAACATGACCTTTATAAATATTACTTCCATTACTATTACTATCCATAATTGGAATTTCACTATTTTTTATTTCTTTAATATCACTATCACTTTTAATAATAACTATATCTCGAGCATTAGTAACATAAGCATAGTTTACTTCATAATTAACTGTTTTATTCTTCTTAATTAATAAATTACCTTTTTTAGCTCTTGATAATATTTTTAATTCTTCTAATTTAATTCTTTTTGCTGTATTATTATTTGTAAAAATATTTAAATATTCACTACTTTCATCAAAAGTAAGACCATTAATTACATAGTCATCGGTTAATTTTATCCCAATAACTCCACTAGCTTTTAAGCCCACTAAAGGTACTAAATCATTACTATATCTTAAATAATAACCATTATTTGTAACTAATAATACTTCTTTTTGACTTTCTTTAACACTTATAAGTTCATCATTTTCTTTTAATTTAATAACAGTCATGGCTTTACTATAACGACTTACTACTAAATCTGTCATCTTAATTTGTTTAACCATACCTTTTTTAGTAAATAAAGTTAAATTTTTATTATCACTAACTATAAATGATGCGATAACTTTTTCATTTTCCGAAAGAGGGACTAAATTACTTACATGTTTACCAAGTTCTTTCCACTTAGCTTCAAAAACTTTATATACAGGAACGAAAATATAATTACCTAAATTTGTAAATAAGACTAAATTATTTAAAGTATTTGTTTCAAATAAATTAGTAATATAATCACCTGGTTTTAATAAAGTTTCACCATCTGATGAAGAAAATGATTTAGCTGAAACTCTTTTTAAATAACCTTCATTTGTAACAACTACCCAAGTATTTTCTTTCGGTATCATACTAGTCATATCTAATTTAATTTCTGTAACCTCATCTACTATAGTAGTTTTTCTTGGAGTAGCATACTCTTTTTTGACTAATTTTAATTCCTTTTTCATAACATATTTTAATGTTTCTTCATCACTTAAAATTGCTTTTAAAGCCTCAATAATTTTTAATAAAGATTCTTTTTCTTCCTCTAACGCTACCACATCAGTATTTGTTAATCTATATAATTGTAAAGTTACAATGGCTTTGGCTTGTTCTTCAGTAAAAGCAAATTTAAGTACTAAATTATTTTCAGCATCACTTTTATTTTTACTAGCTCTAATTACTTTAATAACTTCATCTAAGATCGAAATACATTTAATTAAACCAGTTACTATTTCAAAACGTTTTTCTTTAGTCTTTAAATCAAATTTAGTCCTTCTAGTAATTACCTCTTTTTGATGGGCTATATAGGCATCAAGTATTTCTAATAATCCTAATGTTTTAGGTGCTCTATTTACAATAGCTACCATATTATAATTATAAGAAATTTGTAAATCCGTATTTTTTAATAAATAGTTAAGAACTAAATCACTGTTAGCACCAGCTTTTAAATCAATACAAATTCGAAGTCCTTCTCTATCTGATTCATCTCGAACTTCAGCCATACCATCAATTTTTTTATCGATTCTAATTGCATCAATCTTATTTACTAATAAAGCTTTATTAACATCATAAGGTATCTCGGTAATAACTATTTTTTCTTTACCTTTTTCTTTAATAACACTATATTTTGATCTAACTATAACTCGACCTTTACCTGTTTTAAAAGCCTCTTTTATACCATTTATCCCTTCGGCAATGCCTCCCGTCGGAAAATCTGGCCCTTTAACTATTTCTAAAATAGTATCTAAATAACAATTAGGTGAATCAATTCTTTTAATTGTAGCATCAATTATTTCCCCTAAATTATGAGGAGGAATATTAGTGGCATAACCTGCACTAATACCCATGGTGCCATTTACTAAAAGATTAGGAAATTTGGCGGGTAAAACAGTAGGCTCCAGTAGACGATCATCAAAGTTTGGTGACCATTCAACAGTGTCTTTCTCTAAATCCCCTAAAAGTTCATTACTTATTTTAGCAAGTCTCGCTTCGGTATAACGATAAGCCGCGGCGGGATCCCCATCCATGGAACCATTATTACCTTTCATATCAATAAGGGGAGTACTTTGTTTCCACCATTGACTCATTCTAACCATGGCATCATAAACCGATGAATCACCATGAGGATGATATTTTCCTAAAACATCACCCACGGTAGCAGCACTTTTTAAATATTTTTTATCATAGGTATTGCCAGCATCAAACATAGCATATAAAATTCTTCTATGAACTGGTTTTAACCCATCGCGAACATCAGGAATAGCTCTATCTTGTATTATTTCTTTAGCATAGGAAGCAAAACTTTTTTCCATTATTTCTTCTAAAGCATAATCTTCTATTTTTTTTAATATTTCTTGCATATTTAACCTTCTATTCTGTAATTATCTTCCATTGTAAAGACAATATTTTCTTCAATCCATTCTTTACGTGGTTCAACTTTATCACCCATTAAAACATTTACTCTTTTTTCCGCTAAAGCAGCATCATAAATATTTACTCGCATTAAGGTTCTAGTCTCTGGATTCATCGTCGTATCCCAAAGTTCATCGGGATTCATTTCTCCTAAACCTTTATTTCGCGAAATATCTGGTTTTCCCGAATTTTCACTCACTATTTTAAAACGTTCTTCATCAGAGTAAGCATAAAAATGTTTTTTTCCATATTCAATTTTATATAACGGTGGTTTAGCAACATAAACTTTTCCAGCTTCAATTAAAGGACGCATAAATCTATAAAAGAATGTTAATAACAGTATTTGAATATGAGAACCATCGACATCAGCATCGGTCATAATAATGATTTTATCATAGTTTGAATCTTCAACAACAAAATCACTACCAAGTCCTGCCCCAATGGTATGAATTATTGTATTAATTTCTTCATTTTTTAAAATATCAGCCACATTAGTTTTTTCTGCATTAATAACTTTACCTCGAAGTGGTAAAATGGCTTGAAATTTACGATCACGACCACTTTTGGCAGATCCTCCTGCTGAATCACCTTCAACTAAAAATAATTCATTTATTTTAGCATTTTTACTAGTGGCTGGAGCTAATTTACCAGATAAATTCTTTTCTATTTTATTTTTGCCTTTACCATTTCGGGCATCTTCTCTGGCTTTACGTGCGGCCTCCCTCGCAATTTTACTTCTCGAAGCTTTTTCCACAATATTAGTAGCTATTTCTTTATTTTCTTCTAAAAAGAATTTAATATTTTCATAAGTAATACTTTCCGTTACACTTCGCGCTTCCGGTGTTCCTAATTTTCCTTTTGTTTGACCTTCAAATTGAAGTTTATTTTCTGGGATTTTTAAATTGATAACAACACTTAAACCTTCTCTAACATCAGATCCATCAAAAGTATTATCCTTTCCTTTTAATAAATTATTCATTTTAACATAATCATTAAATGCTTTAGTAATACCCGTTTTGAACCCAACCTCATGAGTTCCTCCATCCGTAGTTTTAACATTATTTACAAATGATAAAATATTTTCATTGTATGTATCTGTATATTGCATTGCTATATTTACTTCAATATCATTTTTACTACCTGTAAAATTCAAAACTTTATGTAAAGTGTTTTTATCTTCATTTATATATTCAATAAAATTAGTAAGTCCTTCTTCATAATGATATTTTACTTCTCTTTTTGAATCTTCATCAATTACTTCAATTGTTAAATTAGGAATTAAAAAAGCACTTTCTTGCATTCTTTCACAAATAGTTGTATACGAAAAATTACAATTTTTAAAAATATTATAATCAGGTAAAAAAGTAACGACTGTTCCAGTTTTATTAGTGGTGCCAATAGTTTTTAAAGGGCTTTCAACTTCACCACCATTTTGAAAACGAATATTAGAAATTAAACCATCAGTATAAATTATTACATCCATTTTACTACTTAAAGCATTAACTACCGATGCTCCTACTCCATGAAGGCCACCACTTACTTTATAATTTCCTTCTTCAAATTTACCACCAGCATGAAGAATTGTATAAATAACTTCCGGTGTTGATTTACCACTTTCATGCATGCCGATTGGTACTCCTCTTCCATTATCTGCAATTGTAATGGATCCATCTTTATGTAAAACTATTTTAATATAATTACCATAGCCATTAATTATTTCATCAATGGAATTATCGACAATTTCCCATACTAAATGATGAAGCCCTCTTTTATCAGTGCTACCTATGTACATTCCTGGTCTTTTACGAACAGCTTCTAAACCTTCTAATATTTTTATTGATGATGCATCATATTTTGTCATTCTCTATTTCACCATTTTAATTGTACCATCAGATTTACTGCTTTTCAACTAAACATAGACATTTTTTGACAAGACAAAATTTATAAATTAAAAAAGCCTCAAAATGAGACTCTAAAATTTTTATTTAATATCGTATGTTTCACCAGATATTGAATCAAGATTATAATCTTGTAAAACAGGAGGTTCAATTTTTTCTTCTTTATTTTTCTCAATGCTGCTTTTTAAAATTGGTAATTCAATATCTAGTTCGTCACTAGATGGTACTTTTACTTCTTCTTTTACTGCTACCTCTTCTTGTTTAGGAGCATAGACAGAACTAAATATTTGTGGACCTCTTTGAATTTCAGGTTTTGGCGTTTCTACTTCTTCCTTAATTGACTCACTACTATTTATTATTTCGTCAAAATTAAATTGAGGAACTCTAATAGTTTCTTCATTATTGTCTTCTTCAACTTTGACATCTTCAATTTTTGTATCTTCAAAACTATTATTTACAAATGGATATATTTCTTCTGAATGATTATCATTAATTATTGGCGTAGTTTCGTTACTAGCAAATACAAATGGTTTCTCTTCTTCTTTTTCTAAAACAGGACCAACAGTTTCTTCTTTAGCCTCTGTTAAAGTAACGTTTGGAGTTACATCGGTATTAATATTAAATTCTTCATTAATATTATTAGGTACCTCGACCTCATTAGGTATATTTTGTGATTCCATTGGCTTTTCTTTTTCAACTTGATTATCAAAATTAATTGGAGTATTATCTAGAGTTTGAGTAGATAATTCAGTTGGCTCTGGATTACTAATTGGTGGCACATTATTTATATTTGGTACTATTATTGTATCATCTAGTGGTACTGTATTTTCATCTTTTTTAACTTCAACACTTTGAAGAGAACTTTCTTCTTTGAAAGCATCTTCACTACTAATTCTTTGCAATTTTTTAGTTGCTTCAATTTCTCGATTTTTTTGATCTTTTTTTCCAAAAAATAAAATTATAACAAATATCAATAGTAATACAACAATGGATATCATTAAATAAGTTCCAAAATACTCATAACTATATAATTTATTTAAAAATTCCTCCATTAATAAGCACCTCTTTATTCTACTATAATTAGATTAACACAAAATAATTATTTATGCAATATCTAAAAACTTCTTAAAACATTTTATCAATATTGTTAGGTACATTACCATCCACTACTTTAGAAATTATTTTATCACTTTGTTCTTTACTAATTTTCTTACCTGTCATTTTACTTAAAGTGTCAATAACTTCTCTTAAGGTTTTCTCATCCTTCATATTACCATTTTGTAATTTTTGAGCTAAACTTAATATCGTATCTTTATCAACTTTTGTCCGCTTTTCTACTTTATTAAAAAAAGAATCATTTAAATTCATATAACACCTCTAATTAATTATATGTATAAATGATTCATTAGTGACAATTAACTAATTGTTATTTTTCCAGAACCAGCTGGATATATTTGGATAAACGTATTACCATCCGCTACATCTATTTCTTTACCATCTAAATAAGTATATTTAGTTTTTCCTTCTCTTGATTTCTTTTCCCAATTGATTTTTACAGCATAACCATTAGTTATATAATAACCTGTTCCTTTACCAATATTATCAAAGTCTTGTCTACCTTTACTATCGCCAGATATAGTCGAATTATTAACTGCATAAGCAATTATATTTTTAAATGTATATTGAGCTTTTGTAATATCATCTTTATGTTCTTTACCATTTACAAATCTTTTGTAAACTTTGGCTTCACTATCATAAACATAACTATTAGTTACAGAATTGGAATATTTTATTTCAACATTATTAGCCACCTCTGAATTTTCTAATTTACTTAAATTTACTTCATCTGCCGTATAATTCAATAAAACACCAGCATCTGTCGTATCACGATATTTTAGTTTAGAAGTTGCTTCTTTTAACATAGCCATGGTTGTAAAACCAGTATGTTCTAAAGCTACATTAAGTGATTTATCACGATAAAAATATTTTCCTTCATATGTTAAACCATTAATATTATTGATATTCAAAGTTTTAATATCGCTTTGTGCTTGAGGACTCCAACCCCAGTGAACATATATAGCATCATTTTCTAAAGCATAGTCTAAAAAATAATGTCTAGAACTTCTAACTGAACCAATTTTCTCCGTTGATTGATCTTTAAATAATGCTAAATATCTGGTCATACCACCTTCAACAATAAATTCATATATCATATAAGCATCTTGTAAACCAGCATGATGAGCTCTAGCATCAGGGTGATTATTTATCATTACTGCATAAGGTCTAGATTTACTATTTAAATCCACTATATCTAATTTTTTAACTTCTTCTTGTGGATTATTATTAACATCATTTTCTAATTTTTGATCATCTTTTTTTAATATCACAAATAATCCAATTCCCATTATTAATAGGATTACTACTATAATTATTCCCATTAAATATTTTTTTCTAATTCTTAATTTTTTCATACTACAAACTACACTCCTTTTTCATTATAACTTATTTTTCTCATAATGAAAAGATTACTTTTTTATTAAATGTATACTCTAAAATCCCCTATAAATGAATACAGTTGGGTCATATCCTGGGCCATACATACCAAATATTATTATAGCAAATATTAATAGGTATAAAACTAACCATCTAAATACAATGTTTTGATTAAATAGCATGTCGGTTACACTACCTTTTCTTTGTAAATATTCAACTATAAATAACACAACTAAAGAAATTATAAGTATTCTAAAATCGATTAAATCAAGTCCAGCAGTATAAATAGATGAATTATCAAAGAGTACCCAAGGATTATAAACAAATATATGCTTTATTATATCTACACCATTACTAACAGATGTGGCTCTAAAAAATATCATAGCAAAAGAGAATAATAAGAATGTTCTTATACATTGATATAATTTATAGCTAAATACATCTTCTTTAATACCAATTTTTTCATTAATCTTATGAACAATTGGCCCTAGTAAATCTTCTAAAAAAATGTATATAAATTGTAATATTCCCGATCCAATAATATATGTATAAGCTCCTCCATGCCAAATACCAATTAATATCCACATAATTAACATCGATAAATATAAAGTAACTTTTTTGCTAACTTTTTTACCAAATAATTTTTTGAAGAAATTTCCTATATTTTGAATAAAATTGGATTTCATTAAAGGATAAAAAACATAATCTTTAAGCCATGCCCCTAAAGTTATATGCCAATTACGCCAAAATTCAGTTATGGTTTTAGAAAAGAAAGGACTGGTAAAGTTTTCGGGAAGATTAATACCCATAATTTTTGACACTCCCATAATTATGTCAATTGAGCCCGAAAAATTAGTATATAATTGTAATGTGAAAAACATAGCAGCGATAACGATAAAAAAACCATTAAATGTATTTATATCACCATATACTGTATTTACAAATAATGAAAGTCTTTGCGAAATTACTAAAATCTTAAATACACCCCATAAAATCCTTACTAAGCCCTTACATAGATTATCATAAGAAAATTTATGTTTAGTATATAATTCGTCTTCCATTTTATCATATCTTATAAATGGTCCAGATGTTAATATTGGAAAATAAGACATAAATAATGCACATTTTAGTATATTTTTTTGTGGTTTACAAATACCACGATAAACATCAATTACATAACCAATCATTATTAAAGCATAATATGAAAGACCAATAGGAGATGAAAAACTTACCATATTAAATTGCTTATTAATATTAAACAAATTATTAATATGGTTAATAGTAACAATAAATAAATTACTATATTTTAAAAGTGCTAATTCCCCTAATATAAATAAAATAGTTAATATTAAAAAGATTTTACTTTTTTTGGTATTTTCATATTTTTGAATTAATATGGCCCCAAAATATGCCGAAATTAAAACAATTAATACAGAAATAATGTTACTTACTGTTAAAGAATTATAAAATAAAAATGTTAAACTAGATGCGAGAAGAACAATCCATTGTATTCTTTTGGGAACAATAAAATAAATTAAAATAACTATTATAGAAAAAAATAAAAATGTTAATGACGTTAAAATCATTTAGTTCACCTCTCTACTAATTCAATTAAGCCTAAATCCCACATTAAAAAAGCTACTTTTTTATTATTAAACAATTTTGCTTCTTTGGGTTCAGATACTAAAAAAGCACCATCTTTAAGCAAATCATTAATTGTTTTATCAATATCATTAACTTCATAACAAGTATGATATAAATATTGTCTTTTTTTTAAAATATTTTCAACAACTTTACCATTTATAAGTTCTATCTTTATGCCATCATTTAAAGTTATCATACATAAATTTGCATCTTGATTAGAATCATAAACAATTTCACTAATATTTTTAATTTCAAAAAATTCTTTTAATTTAGATATCATTTTTTCAATATCATTGGTTGCAATACCAATATGATGAAACTTCATAATCTACACCTCTTGTAATTTGATTATAACAAGAAAAAATAACTATTGCTAGTTATTTTACCCTTTTTTCAATAATATCGGCCATTTCACCTACATTTTTCATTGTTGTTACTTCACCCATATTAAATTTAATGCCAAATTCTTGTTCTACTGCTACAATTAAATTGATATGTTCAAGGGAATCCCAATCTTCAATATCATTTGATGTTGTCGCATCAGTTACTACTATACTTTCATCATCAAATACATCTCTAAAAACATTATTAAGTCTTTCAAATATTTCTTTTCTTTCCATTATCTTTCCACCTCTATTACATTATTTTTTTCTTCATAACTATCTACATTTAATTTATAAGTTTTATTTCCCTTTTCATCTTCATTTTCTAAGGTAAATCCTTGTAAATCATAGAAATCTTTAACCATTTTATTCTTTAATGTTGGATAATAATATCCATATATTGTTTTTATATCTTTTTCTTTGGCTTTTTTAACTAATTCATCCATCATGGCAAATTCCATATTCCGTTTTAAAACTCGACAACTCATAATCCATAAATCAATATGTAATTCGTTACCTTTAATATGGCCAATGACTACTGATATTACGCCATTATCACCAAATATATCTTCAAGTTTTCCATAAATTTTAATGTAATCTTCGCTACTCGCAACATTTTCAATATCTGCTAAACTATATCTTTTGGTAGTTAAATTAAATTGATTACTTTTATTAGATAATTGACTAATTCTTTCCAGATAAATTGGTTTGAATGTTGTTATTTCAGCTTTCATTTTTAAGCTTTTTAAATAATCATCATAATTATCAAAAGTTGCCATCATTTGACTTCTTTTGGCATTATCTTTATATAGTTCACTTTTCTTTAAATCTTCTTTAGAAAAATTAGTCATTTCAAAATAGCCATTATGATCAATTATTCTAATATAGTTTTCCGGAGTATCAATCTCGGGAATTCCAATTCCTTCAATTGAAGATTCTACTATATGTCTTTCCGCGGGATTATCATCAACAAAAACAAATGAATCAGCTCCTAAATTAAGTTCTTCCGCAATATCTTTCATATTCATATTTTTAGGATTCCAATTGGCTTTTATGATAATAAAATCTTCTGGTTTTAAAACACCGGCTGGATGATTTAAACCAGCAATCGCATTCTCATATTCATTTTTGGAATTAACATTTAAAATAACCCCTAAATTTTTATGTTCTTTTAAATATTCTTGAAATTCTTCATATACTTGTCCACTTGGAACTTCAGGCCCAATAGCTAAATTTTCAACACCATCATCACCAACAATACCACCCCATAATGTATTATCTAAATCTAAAACAAAAGCTTTTTTGTTTTTACCATAGATAGATTTAATAATATTGGCTAAATTAAAAGCTAAATAAGGAATAGCAGGTACTTCTAATGCATATTTATACATATGCCAATAGAATTGATTACTCCATTTATCTAATCCATAACAACTGGATAAATAATTAATATCATTAATAAAGAAATTATTATGATTATTAGCATATTCATATATTTTATTATTTAATCTATTAATATAATTTATTCTACCATGAATATCTGATACATCCTTATTACCAAGTAAACGGTAATAAGGATATTCAAAATTATTTTGAATAATCGTAGCCCCAAATTTATCGCTTAATTTATCCCATATTTTTGCTAATTTTTCATACTCACTATCAAGCATTTTATTAATATCTTCTTCTTCATCTAACATATTAGGATATAAAGTTATATTTCTGTTAGTTGTATGAATATAAATGATATCGGGTTTAAATTCATCTAATTCAGGATTACCGAACATGGCATCTTCATAATATTTATTATATTCTGATTCATAAAACGTAAGTTTAATTCCATAATTAAGTAAAAATACTTCTAACATATTTTTAATTTCACTTGTTGTAGAACCACCTAGTATGGCAATATTTTTTTCTAATAATCCTTCTTTTTGTAATAATTCTTTTTTAATTTTCTTTTTATTTTTAATTAAATATTCTACATTAAAAGGATACTTTAACTCTTTCATTATGACCTCCATTTTTATTATAACTAAATCTAAAGTTAATTACTAGTAATTTAGGCTTTATAATTTCTATAAGAAAATTAAAATTTAGTAAAATATAGGCTTATTTACTAAAAAAGCAGGTATTTTTAATATTAAATTTTTATACCTGCTTTTTTAGTTATTTTTTTATATCTTCAAACATATTAACAATGAGTATCTTTAATATTTTTTCCAGTTACTTCATTATTAACTAAATAATTGTAAAATATTTTCATCATCATATGGTCAAATGTCATATGTAAATCTTCCGCTATTTGCATATCATTTTCATCAACATGCATTTTATAATCAGCCATTTCTTTTAATTTACCACCAGAATATCCTGTTATTCCTAATACTTTAGCCCCACATTCATGTGCATATTCAGCAGCATTTAAAACATTTTTAGAATTACCACTACCAGAAATACCAATAAATAAATCTTTATCAGTTATTTTATTTAGTAAAGGAAATCTAAATATTTCTTCATAGCCTATATCATTAGCAACAGCCATCATAGTTGATACATTATCATTTAAACAATAAAAGTTAAATTTCTTATCCACATATTCTGAAATGCCTTTATTAAAATCATTTTGCATATGTGAGGCAGTTGAAGCTGATCCACCATTACCACAAACATAAATTACTCCTCCACGATTATATGTATCAAGTATGGCATTCATCGCCTCATTCATTTCATTTAGATTGAATCTTTCAATACATTTAATTTCTCTTTCATAATATTCTTTAATTGCTTTTTTAAAATCCATTCTATCTCCTTCTTTCTTTTTTATTTAAAGCAATATTTACAGCCTCTAATAAATCTTCTGCTACATAAGTTGGCGTAACATCATATTTATTATCTTTACCTGCCACTCCAGTTTTTAATAAAATACTTTTCATTCCGGCATTTTCAGCCATTTTTATATCTAATGTTGAATCCCCCATAACAATAGATTCATTTAAATCAATATTATAATCTTTAACAGCTTGTAATAACATGCCAATTTTAGGTTTTCTACAATTACAATCAATTTTTAATTCTGGTACTTCACCGGGATAACCTTTATCAGGATGATGAGGACAATAATATAATCCATCCATATAAGCACCATCATTTCCTAACAATGTTTCCATATGTTTATGTATGTTATTTAAATTTTTTACTGTACTATCACCTCTAGCAATAATAGGCTGATTAGTTACAACTATACACAAATATTCTGATGAATTAATTTCTTTAATAGCATAACTTACACCATCTATTAATTCTAAATCTTCTTTTTTAGTTAAAAATCCTTTATAAACATTAATTGTGCCATCTCGATCCAAAAAAATAGCTTTTTGTTTATTTGCTAAATTTCTTCTTGAACATAAACCACATGCATAATCATTATTAACACTTTCATATCTCTCTGGTGTTCCCATATCTTTAACATATTCAGTAGAATGATATGAATATACTTTATCTTTTCCTATCATTTTAGCAATAACATCTTTTTCTAATCCATATTTTTTTTCTTCCGTTATATAATCAAATATTCGAGGCGAAAAAACATATATCCCTGAATTAACTAAATTATTATAATCATAATCTCTATTATTTTCTTTAGAATCAAATGCTACTACTTCCTCATCATTAGTAATAATTAAATCACTATCATAAGGATGAGAATTAGGATGAGTTAAAAGTGTTGCATCAGAATTATGTTCTTTATGAAATTTAATCATTCGATTAAAATCAACGCTTAAAAAGACATCACCAAATATCAAAATAAAATCTTCATTTAATTTTTCTTTTAAATAGTAAAGAGACCCAGCAGTTCCTAATGGTTTATTAGGATCTTCTTCATAATAACAAATTTTAATATCAAATTTAGTTCCATCTTGAAAATATTCTTTTATTTTGTTACCTAAATGACCTGTAACAATAATCACTTCATTAACACCCGATTTTTTTAAACATTCTATTTGATGTTCTAAAATAGGCTTTTCCCCTACTGTTAACATGGGTTTAGGTATTTCATCTTGCGTTATAGATGATATTCTTGTCCCCTTACCACCAGCCATTATAACTGCTTTCATTCAAATGTTCCTTTATATATCTTACAGTTTCTCTAACTGCTTCATCACTAGTTTTACTTGCTGTCCAACCAACATTATGGATTTTTGTTAAATCATATTGGAATTTAGGTACATCGCCTTTCCAACCAACATTACCACCAGTATAATGATATTTTACATCTTTATATCCTAGTTCTTCACAAACAATATCAGCAATTGTTGTAACGCTTGTTGCACTTTCTACTCCGGCATTATAAATTTCAACACCTTGTAACATATCAATATCTAAAGTAAATTTAACGATAGCATCAATTAAATCAAAAACATAAATATATGGTTTTGTTTGTGTACCATTACCTAGTATTTCTAATTCATTAGGATTATTTTGTAATTTTCTTATAAAATCGTAAATTACACCATGAGTTAAATTAGGACCTATTACATTTGGAAATCTAAAAATGACTGTACTAAAATCATTCATAAATGAATAAGATTGAATGAAACTTTCACTAGCTAGTTTAGCACCGCCATAATATGATATTGGTTTTAAATCCCCAATATTTTCACTTAACAATTCCTGCTTTTCACCATATACAGCAGAAGTTGATGAAAAGAATAATTTTTTACAACCAATTCTTCGCATTAACTCCAATGTATTTACCGTAGTCATAAAAGTATCATTATAATCTACTGATGGATTTTTACTACCTTTCTGAATATCAGAATTGGCTGCTAGATGATAAACTATATCAAATTTTTTCTCTTTTAAAGCCTCCCAAAATTCGTTTCCTTTAGCAATATCAAGATTATAAAATTTATAATTACTATTATCTCTAAAGCAATTGACATTTTCCTCTTTCCCTAAAGTAAAGTTATCTACAACTACTACTTCGTGTCCTCTTTTTAATAATTCTCTTACTAAGTGAGTTCCAATAAATCCAGCACCACCTGTGACTAATATTTTCATAAATACATTCCTCCTCTATTAGTTAACAAAAATTACTGTCGTTCCTTGATGATCAAATTTAAAATCCATTTCTGGAAGTTCACTCATAGCCTTACGGAATTTTTCTTGCTTTTCTTCGGGAACATAGAATAAGAAAAAACCACTTCCACCTGCTCCTAAAATTTTTCCTCCAGTGGCACCATTTTTTAAAGCCAAATCATACCATTTATCAAATTTAGGATTAGAAACGCCACTGGCAAGTGTCTTTTTTATAAGCCAATTTTCATGTAATATTCTTCCAACAGCATCAATATTATTGTGTTCGAGTTCATATTTAAGTTCATGTGTAAGTTCAACAATTCTTTTTTGTCCATTTTCTTTATCTTTTACATTAATCATATTATGTGATTGTTCTTTTAATATTTCTGAAGCACTATGTTCACCACCAACATATAACAATATTAAATTTTTTTCTAATTGATTATATGATTCTTTACTCATTAGTATTGGCTCAACAAAAACAGAACCATCTTTGTTAAATTGATAATAATTAAGTCCACCATAAGCTGCTGCATATTGATCTTGTTTACCAATTGGATTTTTTAAAACATTTATTTCCATATCACAAGCAGCTTGAGCTACTTCTTCATCAGATATATATTCTCTTTTTTGACATTTTAAATTTTTGATTAAACCAACTGTAAAGGCACTAGAAGAACCTAAACCAGTACCTTGAGGTACATCAGCAATTGAAGTAATTTCATATCCTTCTAATCCTTCTTTTTTTAAACATTCCCTAAATATTGAATGTTCAATATCATTAACATTATCGACAGTCTCTGTTTTTGAATATTTTAAAACTGTTGTCTTTTTGTCAAATGATGGATGAGAAGTTATATACATATATTTTTTTATTGTTGTACTTATTACACATCCGCCATTTTTTTCATAAAAAACTGGCAAATCACTACCACCACCACATAAACTTACTCGAAAAGGAGTTTTTGTTATAACCATATTTACACCTCACTATTTTTTTTTATTATTAATTTCATTATACCATACTTTATTTTAACTTTTTTTCTTAAGCTTTACTTTTCTCAAAAAAACAAAAATGTTAATAATATTATTGATATAAAATAATTGCTATGTATAGAATTTATTTTTAAAATTTGCACAATTAAATGCTTATTTATTTTCTTTATCTATTCCTAGCAATAAATTTTCTAAGTTTTTTGCTTGATTTTGAAATGTAAACTTAGAAATATATTTTTTGCCATTATTTGATAGTTTTTTATAAAGCTTATTATCATTTATTAATTTTTCTGCACAATTAACAAATTCATCTATACTATTAGCACTAAAACCACAATTATTGTCTTCGGCCATTTCTTTTATTCCGCCGACATAAGTGGAAATAAAAGGCTTTCCTAGTACAAGCCCTTCTGATAAAGTTGCTGAAAATCCCTCAGCAGTAGATGTCATAATTATTGCATCACATTTTGCAAAATAAGGATATTGATTTTTTTGAAATCCTAATAATTTAACATATTTTTCTAAATGATATGTTTTTATCTTCTCTTCAACGGCATTTTTTAGATTGCCTTGTCCCAACATCCATATTTCAAAATCTAATCCTTTTATTCTCATAGCATTTGCTATTTCTATCAAATAAAGTGGGTTTTTTCGTTCATCTAATCTACCAGCATATAAAAAAGTGAATTTATTTTTTTGTATACCAATTTTTTCTTTGGACATATTAATAATTCTATCAATATTTATACCATTAGGAATAATGGTAGTTTTATCTTTATGCTCAGGAAATATATCAACTATTGAATTATATGTATTTTCTGAAATAGCAACAATTCTATTTATAGTTTTATAGGCTCTTTTTTGTAACCATAAATTATACTTGCGTTGCCTTAAATCATAAATATCTGTATGTACCCATGAAATAGTTTTTCCTTTTTTATTAAGTAAAAAAGTTGGTATTAAATAATTAAAAGCTATTTCATAATCATATTTTTTTTTGATATATATTTTTCTTAAAACACTTGGAAAGAATTCTAATAAAAATTTATATGCCCACATTTTAATGTGATTATCTTTTGTTGAGTCTATGACGGGTTTTAATACGTTAATTCTTTTATCTACTTCTTCTATTTTTATATTTGCATGCCAATATTCTAAAATATCAATATCATACCTATTAAAATCCATATGATTGGCTAAATTTGCTAAGAGATTTTCTGCTCCGCCACCATAGCTAAAAGACCAAATTATAAATAAAATTTTTTTCTTTTTCATTTTGAATCACCTATATAACTCTCCAACAATTTTATTAAATTTTTAGTATTTGACTTGTATTTTTTAGGCTTAAATTTTTTAGCTTTTTTTATAGTTTCAGCCAAATTGTCTAAATCATCTAAATGAATTAGTAAACCATCATTACTAAAATTTTCTAAAATTTGTAACTGGTGGTTACTTGCAACTTCGCCATACTCCTTTAATCTAGCAACACCAACTACAACTTTTTGATTTTTTAATCCCATAGTAATGCTACCAACTCCCCCATGGGTAAGTAAAATATCACATTTTTTTATTAATTTATTTAATTCCTCAATAGATAATAAATCAAATATGGTCATATATTGAGAATTAAATTTTGTACAACCTGCTTGTACAATTACTTCATCTTTTATTTTTCCTGATGCTAAATTTTTTTCTAGCGCTTCTAAAATTCTAGGAAAAGGTTTATCACTAGTACCTAATGTTACTAAAATCAATATATCCAACCTCCTAACTTAGCTTTGGGATAAAGTTTTAACATTTCTTCCCATTGAACTAAAAACAAGTCAGCAATTGGATATACTAATCTACCTGAAAGTGTTTTACTATTTCGGTTGGCAAAAGTTTCAATAAAAATTATTTTGCTACCAAAAATTTTGCCAATATAACATATAGGAACTGCTGTGTGTGTACCAGTTGTAATTATATATCTTGGTCTTATAGTTAAATAATAATATAATGATTTAACCGAATTAGCAATTAACTTAAAAGGATATGATATCATATGCTTACGACTACCATAAATTAAATATTTAACTTTCCCTGGAAATTTTTTTTGTAAGCTTAGAGTTGATTTATCTTTTTCAGTTATAATATGATAATCATATTTTTTAAACATTGGTTCAAGTTGTAATAATTCATTTAAATGTCCTCCCGTTGAGGATATAAATAGCACTTTTTTCATTATATCACCTTAACAAAATTTTTTATAATAGGTATTCTTCGCAAAATACTTGTAATGAGTCCACAAACTAAAAATAAACCTAATTCTAATATTATTATACCAACAATAGGATTAAAAGTAAAAATATTTTGAATATTTGTTAATCCTTTTTAGAAATGATACCTTATCATTAGTTAAAATGATACCATTATATCAATGATGTATAATATCTTT
>CANQYF010000016.1 GCA_947628075.1 uncultured Bacilli bacterium
CTCCAAAATTCGACAAAATATCTTGACAAAGGGGGGGGGTGGTTATGGTATCCTTAAAATAAGGATAGGAGATATGAAAAATGAAAAAAATTGTAAAAAAGTTAATGCTTTTAGTTATGCCTTTATTATTATTGCCTGCTTTAGTAAAAGCAGCTCCTGCTAATAAAGACTTTAATGATGAAGTATTTTACAATTGTGTAGTGGATGCTTATAATACACTTAAAAGTGATCATAAAGATCATTCAGATAACTTAACAGATGATGAATTAAAAGAAATTACTGAACTTGATTGTAGTAAGAAAAGAATTATATCAACAAAGGGATTAGAAAAACTTACGGGTTTAACAACTTTGAATTTGAAAGAAAATTTATTAACAGAGATTGATTTAGCTAAAAATATTTATTTAACATCTTTAGATTTATCAAATAATAGTTTAACAAAAATTAATTTGGATAAAAATGTAAGATTAACACAATTGAATTTAGCAAGTAATAGTATTACAGATTTAGATTTAAGTAAAAACAAAAAAATTGATACTTTAAATTTAAACTCAAATAAAATATCAACAATTGATTTAAGCATTAATACATTATTAAAAAATTTTGATATAGAAAAGAATAATCTTTCAGAAATTAATTTAAGCACTAATAAAAGATTGGAAAAATTAAATTTAAATGAGAATAAATTAAAAGAACTAGATTTAAGCATTAATATTGTACTTACAGAGTTAAGTGCTTCTAAAAATATGATAGAATCAATTAACTTAAACACAAACACTAAATTGGAAAAATTAAATTTAGATTCTAATAAACTAACAACAATTGATTTATCAAAAAATACTAAATTAGCAAGTCTTAATTTAAACGATAATATGCTAAGCAGTATTAATTTAACTCGTAATAAGGCTTTAAAAAGCATATTGTTAAATAATAATAAATTATTAGCATTAAATTTAAATTTTTTAGATAGTATAGATACTTCAAGTCTTCGAGATTATACTCTTGAATTTAATGATCAAGAAGTTGAAGTTAAAGTTCATAAAAAAGACGGAAAATATGAATTAAATTTGCTTGATTATGACAGCACTTTAAAAAAAGAAAGAGTAGACTTTACTAATACTAATAATGTAACTTATGATCCGAAAACGGGAATATTTACTTTTGCAGAGTTACCTAAAATTTTAAAATATAATTATGCAGTTACCATAACACATGATGGTACTGTTAATCCAGTCAACATCTTGGTTTTATTAGATGAAGAGGAAGAAGAAACTCCTACAAATCCTCCACAAGAAGATAATAAAGAAGAAGACAAGAAACCTGAAGTCGACACAAAGCCAGAAGATGAAAAGAAACCAGAGACTGATAAGAAACCGGAATCAGATAAAAATTCAGAAAATGATAAAACTACTGAAAATCCTAAAACTGGTGAAATAACTATTGGAATAATGATATTAATGGCACTTGCCATAATAGTAATTTATAAAGTTGCTATTAAAAGAAAAAATAAAATAGTAAAATTATAAAATAAAAAAATAATTCATTACAGATTGTATGAATTATTTTTTTTGAGATTATTCTTCTGTATCAATAGTAATCCATTCAGTCGTACCACATACTGTGCATATTTGCGGAACTAAAATCTTTTTACCTTTGGGTAAATCAATTTTTTTCTCTAAAGTTACACATAATAATCCTGTTTCCTCATCAATATAACATCTTCCTTGCGTTTGACTTTCTTGACATTTACTACATCCAGGTTTTTTCATTCTATCACCTGTAATATTATGTTTAAAAAAACTATAATTATACCAATAAATAAGTTATAATAAAGATGAGGAGTTATTTTTATGGAATATATTATTAAAGCAAGAATAAGTAATAGGCATGTACATCTAACAGAAGAAGTTTATAACTTTTTATTTGATGAAGAAATGACTAAAAGAAATGATTTAAATCAACGTGGCGAGTTTGCTTCGAATGAGACTCTTACTATTAAAAATCAAGATAAATCTATTCCTAATGTTCGAGTTTTAGGACCATTTAGAGAATATAATCAAATTGAAATTTCTAAAAGAGACGCTCGGCTTTTAGGAGTTAATCCTCCCGTTAGAAAAAGTGGAGATTTAAATGATAGTTTAGAAATAACTTTAGAAACTCCTAAAAACACTATTAAGGTAAAAGGGTTAATTATTGCTAATCGTCATGTTCATATGACAGAAGAAGACACCATTAAATATGGAGTTGTCGATAATCAAAAAGTGCAAATCAAAGTTATGGGAGATAAAAGTGGCATTATGGATGCTTTTGTTAAAGTAAGTAAGAATGCTTATTGTGAATTGCATATTGATACGGATGATGCGAATGCTTTTTTACTAAATGATAATGATGATGTGACAATGATAGTATAGGTATTAAAATGGAATGGAAAATTGGTAATGTAAAAATTAAAAATCAATTTGTTTTAGCCCCCATGGCAGGGATCACTAGTACTAGTTTTAGACTCATTTGTAAAGAACTAGGAGCATCTTTAGTAGTAGGAGAAATGGTATCTGATAAAGCTTTAGTTTATGAATCTAAGAAAACCTATGATTTATTAAAATATAGTGATAAAGAAAGACCATTATCTCAACAATTATTTGGTGGTGATGCTAAAACAATGGGTCAAGCTGCCAAAATAATTGAAGAAGTAATGCATCCTGATATTATAGATATTAATATGGGGTGTCCGGTTCCTAAAGTAGCTATTAAAAATAATGCGGGAAGCAGTTTATTAAAAGATCCCCAAAGAGTTAAAGAAATAGTGGAAGAAGTCGTAGCTAATGTCAGTGTTCCCGTTACTGTTAAAATAAGAATTGGTTGGGATGACAATAATTTAAATGCGGTAGAAATAGCTAAAATTTGTGAAGCCGCAGGAGCCAGTGCTATTTTTGTACATGGTCGAACCCGAAAACAAGGATATAGTGGTAATGTTAATATCGAGGCCATTAAAGCTGTGGTTGAGGCTGTTTCTATTCCGGTAATTGGTAATGGGGATATTAAAAATTGTTTTGATGCCAAAAATATGTTAGATAAAACAGGTTGTACAGCAGTTATGATTGGAAGAGGAGCCCTAGGAAACCCTTGGATATTTCAAGAATGCATTAATTATATTGATAAACATATTGAGCCAAGAGAAGTAACTATAGAAGAGAAAATAGAAATGATGAAACATCTTATTTCAAAGTTGGTTATAGAAAAAGGGGAAAAGATTGGAGTTTTAGAACTCAGAACTAATTTAATGTATTTTTTAAAATCTTTGCCCAAAACTAAAGAAGTTAAATTGCAAATTTGTAAGGTGCAAACTAAAGATGAATTAATCAAAATAATTGACAATTATTATCATAATCTAATGGAGTAATAATGAATTTAGAAGAGAATATTAAAAATAATACTATTATAATATGTGAAAATAGCTATAAACAAAATATTTTAAAATATCTTAATGAAAAACATTTATTTTTAAATGTTAAATTCTTTACTATGCCAAAATTTATAGAAGAGTATTTATTTACTTATAAAGATGAAGCTTTATATTATTTAATTAAAAAATATAATTATAAAGTTGATGTAGCTAAAATGTATTTAGATAATCTTATTTTTATAGAAGAAAAAGAATATAAAAATAGTAAATTAAATTTTTTAGTTAATTTAAGAAAAGAATTATTAGCCAATGATTTACTTTTATTTAATAAAGATTTTGCTAAATATATTCAAAATTATCAAATAATTGTAGTCGGATATCCATTTATTCAAAAATATGAACGTAATATTTTAAATAATTTAAATGCTAAATTTATTAATGATAAAGAAAATTATCCAGTTAAATATGTTTATGAATTTAATACTTTAGAAGAAGAAGTTAATTTTGTTTGTAAGGATATTGCTAAATTAATAGATGAAGGGACTCCCGTTAACGCCATTAAATTAGCGGGAATAACGAAAGAATATTATAATGATCTAAATAGAATTTTTGAATTTTACCAAATTCCTCTTAAAATACCTACTTCAAATAACTTATATAATAATGAAATAACTAAAATATTTTTAAATTCTTTAGAACAAGGAGCAACTTATGCATATGAAATGATTAAAGATGAAGATAGCTCAATTGTTATGAAAATTGTAAATATTTATAATAAATATAATTATATTCAAGAAATAGATATTTTAAAGAAGATACTAATTTATGAATTTAAAAAAACTAAAATCGATAATTTTAAGCTAAAAAATTATATTGAAATAGTAGATATTTTTGATGATATTACTGATTGTTATGTTTATTTTTTAGGTTTTAATGCTGGTTATGTCCCTAATTCTTTTAAAGATGAATCTTATATTACTGATAGTATAAAAGAAGAGGTTAACCTTTCTTTAGTAGTGGACGCAAATAAAGAATATCAATCCAAGTTAATAGCCAGATTAAAAAGTATAAAAAATTTAACTTTATCTTATAAATTAAAAGATAATACTAAAGAATATTATCCCTCTTTCTTAGTGGATGATTTAAATTTAGAAATAAAACATTATGAAGATGATTTAAAAATAAGTTATTCACTTTTATTAGATAAGATTACTTTAGCTAAGGAAGAATTTGATTATCATAAATATGGAATTATAACTGATAGTTATTTAATTCATAAAAATAATCTACCTAGTTTAGGATACAATACATTTGATAATAAATTTAAAGGAATTAATAATGAATCTTTAAAAGAATATTTAAATAAATCCCTTACACTTTCCTATACTTCTTTAAATAATTATAATAAATGTGCTTTTAAATATTATATTACTAATATTTTAAAATTAGATAAATATGAAGAAACATTTGAAAGCTTTATCGGCTCTATATTTCATGATGTTTTAGAAAAATGTTTAAAAAGTAAAAGTAATGTTGAAGAAGAGGTAAAAAAATATTTAGAAAAGAAAAATAAAGTTTTAAACCCTAAAGAAACTTTCTTTCTTAATAATATTATAGAAGATATTAAATTTGTTGTAGATGCTATCAATAAACAACAAGAATATATTGGCTTAGATAAGTATTTTTGTGAAAAAAATTTTAGAATCATTAAAAATAAAGATATCAATGTTCAATTTGTAGGATTTGTAGATAAACTGCTATATAAAGAGGAAAACGATGAAACTTTAGTGGCCATAATTGACTATAAAACGGGAGAAGTTGAAACTAATATTAAATATGCTGCTTTAGGTCTTAATTTACAATTGCCTATTTATTTATATTTAGTCAAAAATTCTCATATTTTTAAAAATCCTAAAATAGTTGGTTTTTATATTCAAAAAGTTTTAAATAAAAATATTTTAGCCATACCAAATGTTTCTTATAATGAGCAAAGATTAGATACTTTAAAATTAATTGGTTATACCAATAGGGACATTCATTCTTTAGCATTATTCGATAGTACTTATGAAAATTCTAAATTAATAAAAGGTTTAAAAATTAAAAATGATGGGGACTTTTATATCACATCAAAAGTTCTTAATGATAAAGAAATTGATAACTTAGTCAAAATTACCGAAGAAATTATTGATAAATCTATTGATAATATATTAAAAGGAGAATTTCCAATTAATCCTAAAAAAATTGGTTTTGATAAAGAAGTTGGTTGTGCTTTTTGTAAATTTAAAGATTTATGTTTTAAAAAGGAAAAAGATTATGTTATTTATGATGATGTCACCGATTTAAATTTTTTAGGAGGTAATATAGATGCCTAGTTGGACTAAAGAACAAGAATTAGCTATAAAAGAAGAAGGATGCAATATAATTGTTTCCGCTGGAGCTGGATCCGGAAAAACGGAAGTTTTATCAGAAAGAGTAATTTATAAATTAAAAAAGGGTATAAAAGTAAATGAATTATTAATTCTAACTTTTACTAATGCTGCCGCCGCGGAAATGAAAGCTCGAATTAGAAAAAAAATTAAAAATTATCCGGAACTTAAAGATAATTTAGATTTATTAGAAAATGCTTATATTACAACATTTGATTCTTTTACTTTATCTTTGGTTAAAAAATATCATTATGTATTAAATGTATCTTCCCATATTAATATTATTGATGAAAGCATTATTAGTATTATTAAAAGTGATTTCTTAGATGAAGTATTTGTCGAATTTTATCAAAATCCAACCCCTTATTTTCAAAAATTAATTAAAGATTTTACGATTAAAGATGATAAATTATTAAAAAATTATCTTTTAGGAATTTTTAAAAATTTAGAACTAAAAAGTGATTTAGATTATTATTTAGAAAATTATTTAGCAAGTCATTTTAATGAAAAAGTAATCGAAGAAAATATTGAAAATTATACTAAATTATTACATGCTGAAATATATAATATTGAAAACAATTTAATGTTATTGGAAAATTTTCCTTATCCTGAGTTTTATGATGGGTGTGTGAAAGCTTTAACCAATTTAATTAATTCAAAAACATATGATGAAATAAAACAAAATATTATGGTCAAATTACCACGAAGACCAAGTAATAGTGAAGATATTAAAGAGTATAAAGATAATATAGATGAATCTTTAAAAAATTTAAAAAATTATCTTAGATTTACGGATGTTAAAGAAATCTATGAATCTTTTGCGATAATTAAAAATTATATAATTGCTATCTTAGATATTTGTAAGAAATATTTTCAAAAATTAAATGCTTATAAAAAAGAACAAGATTTATATGAATTTCAAGATGTAGCTATTATGGCCATTCAAATATTAAAAAATAATAATGATATTAGAAATGAAATAAAAAATTATTATCAAGAAATATTTGTTGATGAATACCAAGATACATCCGAACTGCAAGAAGAATTTATTAATTTAATAGCTAATAATAATGTTTATATGGTTGGGGATATTAAACAATCAATCTATCGCTTTCGTAATGCTAGCCCCAATATTTTTAGAGAAAAATATAATCAATATAAAAAAGAAATTAATGGGAAAAAGATTGATTTATTAAAAAATTTTCGTTCTCGAAATGAAGTATTAAATGGCATAAATGATATATTTAATTTAGTTATGGATGACGCCTTAGGAGGAGCTTCTTATAAGCTTGAACATCAAATGAATTTTGGAAATAGTGATTATTTACAAAAAGAAGATAAACAAGATTATAATTTAGAAATTTTAAACTATGATAATGAAGATAAAACTTTTTCTAATGAAGAAATTGAAGCATTTATAATAGCTAAAGATATTTTAAATAAAATTGAAAATAATTATAAAGTATTTGATAAGAAAACTAAAAATTTAAGAAAAGTTAATTATGAAGATTTTTGCATTATAATGGATCGGGAATCAGCTTTTCCTCTTTATAAAAAAATCTTTGAATATTTGAAAGTACCTCTTACTATTAAAGCAAGTAATAAATTAACTAATGAATTAGATATTATGCTTATTAATAATCTTTTGGGATTTTTATTAAAAGTTTCTAAAGAAATGAAAGATATCGAATTTAAATATTATTTTATGAGTATAGCTAGATCATATTTATTTAACTATGATGACGATAAGATTTTTGAAATTATTAAAAATGATAAGTATGAAGAAGATGAAATTTATAAGAAAGCTTATCTTATAAGTAAAAATATTCAAGTAATGAATAGTTATGAAATTTTAGATTTAATTATTAAAGATTTTAATGTTTATGAAAGTCTTATTAAAATGAATAATATCGAAGAGAGTATAATTAGAATTAATAATATATTAGATATAGCTAAGAATTTAAGTGAAATGGGTTATACAATTACTATGTTTAAAGATTATTTAACTAAAATGATTGAGGGTAAAAATGAAATAAAATATAATTTTAATAATAAAAATAGTAGTAGTGTTACGATCATGAATATTCATAAATCTAAGGGATTAGAATTTCCAATTTGTTATTATTCTGGTTATTATAAAGAATTTAATAAAAAAGATTTAAATGATCGTTTTGTATTTGATTCTACCTATGGAATAATTACTCCTTATTTTAAAGAAGGAATTAATTATACTATTTTAAAAGATTTATATAAAGAAAAATATCATGAAGAAGATATTAGTGAAAAAATAAGATTATTATATGTGGCCCTTACAAGAGCTAAAGAAAAAATAATTATTGTGTCACCAACTTTTGATAATGATAAATATGTAAATAATTTGGTTGATTTTAATATTCGAAAAAATTACCATTCTTTTTATGATATATTGTCCTCAATTAATTTAAATATGCAAAAATATATTAAATTAATTGATTTAAATACGATGAATTTAACCAAAGATTATCTTTATGATAATGAAATTATTTCGAGTAAAAATGATCTTACAAAGAGTGATATAATTCAATATAAAACGATTCATATTCCTAACCAAGTAGAGGAAAATAAACATGCATCAAAAATTATTAATGGAATAATTGATAAAGAAAATAATGCTATTTTAAAGAAAGGTACTTTGTTACATAAATATTTTGAACAAACAGATTTTTTAAATATTGCATATGATAACCCTTATCGAAAGCAAATTGAAGCTTTTGTTAAGAAGTTAAATATTACTAAAGATACTTTAATATTTAAAGAACATGAATTTATTTATGAAGATGATAATACGTTTTATAATGGAATTATCGATTTAGTATTAGTAGAAGATGATATAGTTAAAATAATTGATTATAAATTAAAAAATATAGATGATGAGCATTATTTAGATCAATTAAATGTTTATTATGATTATATGAAAACTGTAACTAATAAACAAATTAAATTATATTTATATAGTATATTAAATGATGAATTAAAAGAAATAAAATAAAAAACACTTTAAAGTGCTTTTTATTTTTCTAATAATTTAAGACCTACTTCGTTTATTGGTCCAGCGCCAATAGTGATAACTAAATCATCTTTCTTTAAATTTTCTTTTAAATAATCTACTATTTCTGAAAATGTTGGTAAATAACATACATTTTTATTATAAGGTTTAATTAGATTTACTAAATCATCTTCTTTAACATTGTAAATATTTTTTTCTCGTGCAGGATATATTGGGGCAATTATAATGTTGTCAAAATTTTTTAAAACTTCCGCAAATTCTTTGAGATGTTCTTTAGTTCTTGAATAAGTATGGGATTGAAAAACAGCCCAATTTTGATGACATTTAATATTTTTGGTGGAATTATAAGTTGATTTAATTTCAGTTGGATGATGCGCATAATCATCATATACTAAAACATTATCTTGATATTTACCAATAAATTCAAATCTTCTTTCTACACCATGATATTCTTCTAAACCTTTTTTAATAGCGTCTTTATTTATATTATATATAATACACATTGCCGTAGTAGCAAGAGAATTATAGATGTTATGAGTTCCTAAAATACTTAAATTAAGATGTAAATAAAATTCATTATTATAATAAATATCAAATTGAGGATGACCAAATTCATCATAAGTAATATTTAAAGCTTTGACTTGGGCATCATTTTTTATACCATAGGTAAGTACATTTATATTTTTATTATATTTGATTTTCATCGTGTTTTCGTCATCACTATTTAAAATTAAATTGCCATTGGGAGGTAATAAATTAACGTATTTAGTAAATGACGCTAAAATGTTATCCATATTTTTAAAATAGTCTAAGTGATCGTCATCAATATTTAAAATAACGGCACTTGTTGGAAAGAAATGCAAAAAACTATCTACATATTCACAAGCTTCCATAATAAAATATTTATTATCTCCAACATGAAAGTTGGATTTTATTTTTGGTAAAATGGCTCCGATTTGAATAGTGGGATTTTGATGATCTTCTAAAAAGCAAGAGGCAATCATTCCTGTGGTAGTAGATTTACCATGAGTTCCAGAAATACAAATGACATGTTCATATTCTTTAGTTAAAAGGCCTAAAAATTCCGCTCTTTCATAAGTTTCTTTAGCAAGTTCCCGGGCTCTTACCAGTTCTTTATTATCATTACTAATCGCCGCTGTATAAACGATAATATCAGCTAATTCAACTAAATTGGGATCTTCTCCAATTACAATGTTGACACCTTTTTCTTTTAAAGCTTGAACATTTTTATTTTCAGTGGCGTCACTACCCGTTATAATGTTCCCTTTTTCAAGTAAAATAAAGGCAATACCACTCATAGAAATACCACCAATACCAATAAAGTGTATTCTTTTGTTTTTAAACATAGTATCACTTCCTTAATAAATATTATAATAAATCTTAAAATATATGGCAATAATTAACTAATTTTTGATGCATTATTTATTTGACAAAATTCGACTTGTAAAGCGAACAAAAAAATTTTTAAATGATAAAAAAAATAACAACCTCGGTGAAATCTGAGCTCAATGTTTTTTTTACAAAAAAATTAAAAAAAATATTTTTCGATGTTGACAAAAAAGCAAATTTTTTTTAAAAAAAATATTGCTAAATATAAACTGACTAGTTATAATGAAATTGTATTAAAGGAGTAGGTAATATTATGAAAGAAGAGGTAATTAATGACATTGTAGTTGTTAAAAGAAGTGGCCAAAGAGTCCCATTTAACGGCACTAAAATAGCAATTGCAATAAAAAAAGGCTTTGATAGTGTTTATGAAAATTATGATGAAAAAATCGTAAACAAAATATATGAAAAAGTTTTAAAAACAATTGAGAAAGAATATGCTGATCGTAAGACAATTGGCATTGAAGAAATTCAAGATATTATTGAAAAAGAGCTAAAAAAAACAGACGAAGAAGTATACAATTCTTTTGCGGGATATCGTGAAAGAAGAGCAGCTTCTAGGGAAGCGTTTGTTGTAAAACAACAACATAAATTTGTCAAAGCAATTGAATCTTTAGGATTAAAAAGTGCTAAAGAAGAAAATAGTAAAAGAGAAAATGCTAATGTTGATGGCGATGGCCCAATGGGAACAATGTTACATTTTGGGGCAACAGTTTCTAAAGAGTTTTCTAAAGCATATTTAATGGATGCTAAATATGCCAGAGCCCATGATGAAGGTGTTATTCATATTCACGATTTAGATTTCTGGGCAATGGGTACAACAACTTGTAATCAAATTGATTTAGAGAAATTATTTAGTCATGGCTTTTCAACTGGACATGGTCATTTGAGAACGCCAAATGATATTATGAGTTATACAGCCCTTGCTGCTATATGTATTCAAGCTAATCAAAATGATCAACATGGTGGGCAAAGTATTCCAATGTTTGATTATTATATGGCTCCAGGTGTTAAAAAGACATTTAGAAAACAACTTAAACAAATGATATATGATTATTTAGATTTAGATGGCTTTTTAGGCGAAATAGATTTTGAAGAAATAGTTAAGATTGTCGACAAAATTGATACGATTGAAATAAATCCTAAAGAAATATTTAAAGATTTTATTACTAGTGAAAGATTAGAAGAATTATTTGTTAAATCTTATGATAAAGCTTTAGCAAAGACTGATAGAATTACTTATCAAGCTATGGAAGCATTTATCCATAATTTAAATACAATGCATTCGCGTGCTGGAGCGCAAGTGCCATTTTCATCAGTAAACTTTGGTACTGATACATCTCCAGAAGGTAGAATGGTCATCAAAAATTTCTTACTAGCAACTGATGCTGGGTTAGGTAATGGTGAAACCCCAATCTTCCCAATATCAATATTTAAGTTAAAAGAAGGGGTTAGTTATAATACTGATGATCCAAATTATGATTTATTTAAATTAGCTTGTAAAGTATCTGGTAAAAGATTATTCCCTAACTTCTCATTCCTAGATTCTTCATTTAATAAACCTTATTTGAAGGATGGAGACCCAAAAACAGAAGTTGGTTATATGGGATGCCGGACAAGAGTTATTGGTAATGTAGTAGATCCAGAAAAACAAATTACACCAGGAAGAGGTAACTTATCATTTACAACAATTAATTTACCAAGACTTGGAATAAAACATGGTATTGCTTTAGGTGAAAGAGATAAAGCTGATATGAAAGGCTTTTATGAAGAATTAGATGAAATATTAGACTTATGTAAAGGTCAATTATTACAAAGATTTGATGTTCAATGTAGTAAAAGTGTTAATAATTTTAAATTTTTACTAGGAGCGCATGTTTGGTTAGATTCAGAAAAATTGGAACCAGGTGCTAAGATAAGAAAAGTTTTAAAACATGGTACCTTATCAATTGGATTTATTGGCTTAGCCGAATGCTTAAAAGCTTTAATTGGAGAGCATCAAGGTGAATCAGAAAAAGCTCAAAAATTAGGTTTAGAAATTATTAAACATATGCGTCAAAAATGTGATGAGTATTCTTCCGAATTAAAACTTAACTTTACTTGTCTTGCGACACCAGCTGAAGGTTTAAGTGGTAGATTTGTAGGAATTGATAGATCAATCTATGGTAAATTAAAAGGAATTACTGATCGTGAATATTATACAAATTCCTTCCATGTTCCAGTATACTTTCACACAACAATTCAACATAAACTAGAAGTAGAGGGAAAATATCATAGTCTTACTAATGCGGGTCATATTTCTTATATTGAAATAGACGGTGATACTGCTAAAAATGTAGAAGCATTTGAAAAGATTATTAGAATTATGCATGATAGTGATGTTGGTTATGGTGCAATTAACCATCCAGTTGATAGAGATCCGGTATGTGGATATGTCGGAGTTATAAATGATGTTTGTCCACGATGTGGAAGACGTGATTTTGAAGGGGTTCCGGTTGAAACAATAAGTCATCTAGATTGTAATTGCTAATATAAGAAATGGAGGAGGAAATATTATGGAAGCAACAATCAAAAAAACAAAAACAGTTGGCGAAGGAGTTGGATTTGAAAGAATTCGTCGTATCACTGGTTATTTAGTAGGTACAACAGAAAGATTCAACAATGCCAAAAAATGTGAAGAACAAGATCGTGTTAAACATACTGGAGTAAAATAAAAATGAAAATTAGGCTAGCGGCTCCACTACAAGAAGATAGTGTGGTTGATGGCTTTGGCGTAAGGACAGTTATTTGGACACAAGGATGTTCGCATAATTGTCCTTTTTGTCAAAATCCACAAACTCATGATTTTGAAGGGGGAGCTCTATTTGATGTTGAAGATATAAAAGAGGAAATTAAAAATTTAAAAAATCAAAATGGCATTACTTTTAGTGGTGGCGATCCTTTATTTCAAATTGATGCTGTATTAGAAATAGCTAAATTTGCTAAAAGAGAAAATTTAAATATTTGGTGTTATACCGGTTTTACTTATGAAGAAATATTAAAATTGGGTGAAAAAAATAAAAATTATTTAGAATTTTTAAAATATATCGATGTTTTAGTTGATGGCAAATTTGTTAATGAATTAAAAAGTTTAAATTTACTTTTTAGGGGATCTGCTAATCAAAGATTAATTGATATGCCAAAGACTTTAAAAAGTGGAAAAGTCGTATTAATACCTGAAAGTGATGGTATAATTGAGACATTTTCTTCGAAAAAAGAGAAGCTCTTTATATAAAAAAGCAAAATATTGCTTTTTTTTAATTTTTTGGTATATAATTAATTAGTGATTTATTATGAAAATTGGTTTATTAGATTCAGGAATTGGTGGTTTAACCATTTTAAAAGCTTTAATAGAAAAGCATCCTAATCATGAATATATATTTTATGGAGATACTCTTCATGTACCATATGGAAGTAAAAAAATTTCGGAAATAACAAATTATGCAAATAATATAATTAAATTTTTAGAAAAAAAAGGAGCCGAAGTTATAATTATTGCTTGTGGTACCTTAAGTTCAAATATAGAAAAATTACAAAGTAAAGTTCCCTTAATAGATATTATTTCTCCCATTGCAGGAAAATTAGATAAATATCAAAATGTAAGTGTCCTGGCAACCGAGATTAGTATAAAAATTAATGCTTTTCAAAAGTATGTTAAAAATGAATTAAATTTGATTCCTTGTCCTTTATTGGTTCCACTAATTGAAAGTAATGATTTTTCTCATTTAGATTCTGTATTACCCGAATATTTAAAACATGCTCAAAATAGTGATGCCATATTATTAGGTTGTACACATTATCCATTAATAAAAGAGCATATTAAAAAATATTTTAAAGGAGATATTATTTGTTTAGATAATTACATAGTAGAAAAGATAGCAAATTTAAAGCCAAGTTCTTTTAAATTAACTTTATATTTTAGTAAATTAGATGATAATATAACTAGCAATGTAAAAAGAATTTTAGATAGAGAAGATGTAGCGATAGAAAGAAGTGAACTAAATGATTGAAAATAAAAAAATATTTATTTTAGGCCTTGCCAGAAGCGGGTATCATGTAGCTAAATTATTGGCAGGCAAAAATGAGATAGTTGTTTGTGATCAAAAAATGCCGGAAGAAAAAATTTTAAACGAATTAAAAGATTTAAATGTTCAATTTTACCAAAGTGAAACGGGAGAAGAACTTCTAGATAATACTTTTGATTTAATGATTAAAAACCCTGGTATTGATCCTAGACATTTGGCTGTTTTAAAAGCCAAAAAATTAAAGATAAAAGTTGTTAATGAAATGGAAGTTGCTTATCACTATTTACCTAAAAATACTAAAATTATTGGTATAACTGGCTCCAATGGTAAAACAACGACCGCTACAATTTTATATAATTTATTAAAATTACATAATGTTTCTACAGTTTTAGGAGGAAATATTGGTTATCCATTAAGTGAAATTATTTCAAAAGTAAAAGAAAATGATGTTTTAGTCTTAGAAATTTCTGATCATCAATTGTATGATTTAGATGAATTTAAAACTGATATTAGTATTCTTACTAATCTATGTCCAACTCACCTAGATTATCATGGAACTTATGAAAATTATAAAAATACGAAACGTAAAATATTTAATCATCATACTAAACAAGATATCGCTATTATTAATTATGCTAATAAAGATAGCTTAGAAGTTTCATCTCATATAATGTCTAATCCAATTTATTTTAATAATAATCAAAATTATTATAATGATGAGGGAATTTTTATAGATAATGAATTAATAATTAAATTAACGGATATTAAAATAAAAGGAAATCATAATTATGAAAATATTTTAGCCTCTTTACTTGGACTTCAACAAATCGTTAATATTGATAAAAATAAAGTAAAAGAATATTTAAAAAATTTTAATGGTGTTGAACATCGAATTGAAATTGTTCCAAGTATGAGTGGCGTCGATTTTTATAATGATTCGAAAGCTACTAATCCAACTTCAACAGTAATTGCTCTAAAAACAATGACTAAGCCAACTCGATTAATACTTGGAGGAATGGAAAGAAAACAAGATTTTAATGAATTAAATTCAGAAATAAATAAGGTAATATGCATTTATGCAATTGGGAAAGTTACTGATCGCATTTTTGCTTATGCAAAAGAAAATAATTTGTTATGTAAAAAGTGTTATGATTTAAATAATGCAATGATTGAGATAAAAAAGGATGTAAAGAATAATGAAGCTGTTTTATTATCACCAGCAAGTGCTTCTTGGGATCAATATGATAAATTTGAAACGCGTGGCGAGGAATTTAAAAAATTAGTTGAAAAAATGTTTTAATAAATGTATAATTAATTATAGTAGTAAAAGGGGCTAGATAAAATGAATAATGAACCAAATAATAACCAAAATAATGGTGCTACTAACATGGGTCAAAATAATTTAAATAATCCTAATGTAGTGGAATCTTTGGATGTAGGAAGTCCAAGTACTAATCCATCTGTTAATCCAAACCTTGGAGTTGCTTCACCAACTGGAACTTTTTTTAATAACGCACCAGTTGACAATAATCAAAATTTGAATTCAAATGTCAATAATAATGTCAACGAAAATGTAAATAATGGTGTATCTTTAAATAATAATGTAAATGAGCAAATGCCACAACCAACACCTGCGACTCAAGACCCAACTCCAGCATTTACTAATCCTCAAACAATTGGAGCTGGACCTGTTCCTGGTTTTACTGATCCAAATAGTATTGGCACAACCCCTCCAATATCTTTAGAGAAAGAAAAGAAACCAAAGAAAAAAGGAAATAAAATAATATTTATAATATTAATTTTAGTCCTTTTAGCAGGAGTTGGCTTTGGTACATATTATGTATTAAATTATACTGATTTAATTACAAAACATACTGTTCAAACAAACATAGTTACAAAAGATATAGAAATAATGGTTGGAGAAGAATTATCTTCAAATATTAGTGATTATGCTGAAATTACTGGTACTGCCTCTAGTAATTGTCAAGTTAATAAAGGCAATATTGATACTAATAAAGCTGGAGTCTATGAATTTGTTGTAATTTGTGGTGATACTAAAAAAACTGGAAAGATAAATGTTATAAACAATCCAGAAGTAGAAGTTAATATTAAGAAAGTATTTAAATCAAAAAATGCCACTTTGGAAGCAAAAGAATTTGCTCAAGATGAAAATGATGGCTTAAATTATGAATTTGTTGATAGTGATAGTGTTCAAAATATTTTAGAAGGTGAGCCTGGAACTTATACAATAAAACTTAAAGTTAGTAATGAAACAACTTCTAAAGAAGTAGATGCAGAATTAGTTATCTTAGAATATGAGATAAAAGGTTATCTAACTTGTACTTCAAAAGCTGAAACTATTGCGGATGTAAATGCTGAAATGGTTGTTAGTGAGAGATTTGGCATTGCTAATGCTGATGGTAATTTGTTTGCAGGACTAGCATATGAAATTCATACATTTAAATTTAATGATGAAACACAATATGCTGATTATTTAGCTAAATATAATACAGATAAATCTTTAACCCTTAATAATGTTTCTGGTATACCTGTATTTGATAATGAAAACAAAACAATTACTTATACAAGAGAACGTGATAGAGAAGACGTTGTTAATGAATATAAAGAAGAGAATGTTGCAACTTATGGAGCTTTAAAATCATATTTTAAGAGTCCAGAATATAGTTGTACATATAATCCAATTAAGTCTTCCGATTAATGTTTTAAGATAGAAATTATTCTATCTTTTTTCTTTATGACTTGCAAAGTTTTTATGGTCAGTTTATAATTTCAAATGGAAAGAAAAGTGATTATATGATTTATCTTGATTATAGTGCAACAACCCCTGTTAATAAAGAAATTTTAGAAAGCTTTAATATAGCTTGTTTAAATTTTCCAGGTAATGCTAATTCCATTCATAAATTAGGTATGAATGCCCATGAACTTATTGATAGTGCTACTAAACAAATTGCGGATATTTTAAATGTTAAGCCTAGCGAAATTATTTATACTAGTAGTGCAAGTGAATCAAATAATTTAGCCATAAAAGGTCTTGCTTATAAATATATGGCACGTGGTAAACATATAATTACAACTAAATTTGAACATTCTTCAGTAAATGGTGCTTTAGATTTTTTAAAAAATTTAGGCTTTGAAATAAGCTATGTTAATACCATAGATGGTATTATTGATTTAGATAATTTACAAGAAATTATAAGAGATGATACCATTCTTGTAATAGTTAATCATATTAATAGTGAACTAGGTTTAAAACAACCAGTGGAAAAAATTGCTGAACTTTTAAAAAAATATCCTAAATGTTTTTTATTTGTAGATTTTACTCAAAGTATTGGTAAAGTAAATGTCAATTTAACAAATATTGATTTAGCGACTTTTTCAGCACACAAAATATATGGATTAAAAGGAATAAGTTGTCTAATAAAAAAAGAAAATGTAATGTTAGAGCCTTTGATTCATGGTGGAAAATCCACTACTATTTATAGAAGTGGAACTCCATCTCATCCTTTAATTGCGTCAATCTCAAAAGCTTTAAGATTAGCGGTTATTGATATAGAAAAAAAATATAATTATGTTTCTAATTTAAATAATTATTTAAAAGAAAATTTAAAGAAATATCCAGGTGTTTTAATTAATAGTAATGAAAATTGCATACCTCATATTTTAAATATCAGTGTCTTAAATGTTAAACCGGAAACACTAGTTCATGCATTAGAAGAAAAAGAAGTCTATGTATCTACTAAATCTGCTTGTAGTGATGAAGATAGTTTTAGTGAAAGCGTGTTTGCTTTAACAAATGATTTAGAAAGAGCTAAAACTAGTATTAGAATTAGTATTTCCTATTTAACTACTAAAGAAGAAATAACTAAATTTTTAGAAATTTTTGATGAATGTTATAAAAAATTATTTTGACATTTTGCAAATATCAATATCCAGTGTGCTATATTTTTTTATACTTGCCTAAGTGAAAAAGCGTATTGTATAATGAATATATAAATAAGAAATAATAGTAAATAAAGAAGTTGGAAAATATATGGCAAGAGAAAAGAAGAAGAAAATAATCGATATAAAACTAATAATAGGAATATTATTCTTGTTAGTATTACTTGTTGGGGCATCATATGCCTATTTTTCAGTTGAAGTAAATTCTTCTAGTACTCAAACATTGGTAACTGCTTCCACAGGTAAAGTAGATACAATAACCCTTCAAAATGT
>CANQYF010000017.1 GCA_947628075.1 uncultured Bacilli bacterium
ATGGAAGCGATAAGTAAAGGAGATGAAGTAATGCGAGACATGGTAAAATTCTTAAGTGAATGGACAAGGAAGAGTAACGAAAATGGTTGGGAAAGATATTTAGAAGATGTAAGGTATGAAAGCGAAGAAGCTGGTCGACAAGAAGGTCGACAAGAAGGAATGCAATTAGGAATTCAAAAGGGAAGACAGTTCGGTTTTAAATCAGGTTTAAAAGAAACAACTAGAAACACAGCTTTAAAGATGAAGAATCGAGGCTATGCAATAGAAGAAATAAGTGAAATAACCAATTTATCCAAAGAAGAAATACTCTCTTTAAAGTAAATCTTCTTTTTTTTTAATTAATAATTTTTATCAATAAAAATGCCTACACTAATTAGGTCTTTTTTTCTATATTATTAATAGGGTGTTTACATGATTAATTTTTATATTAATTCAAGCATATACATGCAAGTATTATTAGCTACTATTATGACATGGGCAATCACAGCTTTAGGGGCAGCCATAGTTTATTTTTTTAAGAAAGTTAATGGAACTATTTTAGATGCTATGATGGGCTTATCAGCTGGGGTAATGATTTCTGCTTCTTTTTGGTCTTTATTAAATCCTGCTATTGATTTTGCCAATGAATTAGGGATAAAAGCATGGCTAATAGTGTCTTTAGGATTTTTAATTGGTAGTTTAATACTTATTTTAGGAGACATATTATTTGGAAAAATTTTAGAAAAAAGAAAGAAAAAAAATATTAAAGGTTTAAAAAGAAGTTTAATGTTAATTTTTTCAATTACACTTCATAACATTCCTGAGGGCTTGGCAATCGGAGTAGCTTTTGGCTCAATTGCTATGGGTGTACCAGGTGCTACTTTAACTTCAGCTTTTATGTTAGCGGTTGGAGTTGGAATTCAAAATTTTCCAGAAGGTACTGCGGTTAGTCTTCCTTTAAGAAGAGAAAATTTTAGTAGAACTAAGTCATTTATATATGGAATGATGAGTGGTATAGTGGAGCCAATTGCGGGTTTAATTGGTTGTGTGTTAGTTATTTATGTTAGAAATATTTTGCCTTTCTTTTTAAGTTTTGCGGCTGGAGCAATGATTTATGTAGCGGTAAGTGAACTCATTCCTGAAAGTCAAAATAATAAACATAAAAATCTTATGAGTTTATTTACAATACTTGGCTTTGTGATTATGATGATGCTTGATGTAGCTTTTAGTTAAATTATGTAGAATTCTACATATTTTTAATTGTTTTTAAATATTAAATAAGATAAAATTATAATAGGTGGGAGTTATGAATAATAAGGGATTTACTTTAGTTGAGTTACTCGCAAGTATTATAATTTTATCTTTAATTTTATTAATTGCAGTACCAAGTATAAATGGTATATCTAGAATAGTAAGATTAAATAGTCGAAATAATTTAATTAAAAAGATTGAAACATCTGCCACTAATTATGCTTTTGATACTAAAAAGACTTTAGTATTTGTTGATGAATTAGTCCAAAATGGCTATCTAGAATTTGAAGATAATATGGTAATAGATCCTTTAAATAATACTAAACTTAATTGTTACTTAGTAAAAATGAAAAGAGTTAATAATTATTATACTGCTAAATTTATTGATGAAAAAAGTTATGAAATAAATGGCATTTGTGATGAATCTAAAATTAATGAACAACAAGAAGAAATAAATATAAATGTATTAAGTAATGGAGTTTTAAAAAATGAATTAGATAAATGGTTTACTAGTGAAAGTATAGTATTAAATGCTTATAGTAATAATGTAGAGATTGATTGTAATCTTAATCGTTGTAATTGGACAAGTACTAATGGTTATAATAATATTGGAACAGATAATATTGTAATTGACTTAACGGATTTTAATGGGATATTAAAAGGAAAATATACTTTTCAAATGACAAAATATATTGAAGAATCAAATGATGTTCAAAGATATACAAGTAGTATATATTTGAACATAGACAATGAAAAGCCAATTATTTATAAAGATGAAATAAAAATTACGGAGCCTTATATAGATACTCCTACTAAAGAAGTAACTATAAATGCAAGTGATGGTAATGGCTCAGGAATTAGTGGTTATGCAATAATTCTAAATGGTAGTGGATGTAATAATGCTAATTATCAAGATGAAAATAAATTTGAAATTAATAAAAATGGTAGGTATTTAGTTTGCGTTAAAGATTATGTAAATAATATAAGTAGTGTGTCATTTGATGTTAATCATATTAGTTAGTTTACTTTGACAAATAAAGTCTTTTATAATTGACATTAATAAATAATTATTGTAAGATTATTTTAGAGAATAGAGGTGAAGTTTGATGAAAACTTTTAAAGATAGAAGAGGGTTTACATTAATTGAATTATTAGCTGTAATAGTTGTACTTGCAATAGTTATGGTTTTAGCCACTACAACGGTTTTACCATTAATGACTAGTGCCAGAAAAAAAACTTTTGTTTTAGAGGCCAATGCTGCCAGAGAAACAGCATCACAAGTTGTAAGTTTAATTGCTATTGGTACAACTGATGGATTAAATATAGAGGGTAGCAAAGCTGCTGATTACCAAGCCAATGCTGATAAAACAGCGTATTGCTTTAGTTTAAAATTTTTAGCTAAGACTGGACTTTGGAAAAAAGATTTAAAATATGTTGATGATAAAGATGGAACAGTAACCCCTGAATATGAAGGAAAAGTAGTTGTTAAATCTGATTCTTCAGATAGCAATAAATATACATATACTATAACAATGCATAATAAATCTTTATATATACCTAGTATTAATGGTACAGTAGAAGAAAAAAATGTAGAAAATTATGGTACTCAAGATGGATTCGGTTGTACAGAAAATGATGTGAAGTAATTATGAAAGATAAACGTGGTTTTACATTAATTGAACTTTTAGCTGTAATCGTAGTACTTGCCATAGTTATGGTTTTAGCTGTCACTACAGTTTTACCAATGATGGGTCAATCGCGGGAGAAAGCTTTTCGAATTGAGGCTACTAATGCAGTAAAGTATGCCGGTGATGCTTATGATTTATTTAATCTTGGTGAAATAGATATAAATAAAGATTCCACTAAAAGTTGTTATAATTCTACAACGAATAAAATGTGTTTTACAATTGATGAATTAATAGATTTACAATTATATCAAGTTGATAAAGGCATTTTCTTAGGAAAAGTAGATATTGATTTAACCAATAGAAATCAACCTATTTATACATTATATTTTAAGAAAAATGATGAATTTAGAATTGTTGGGGAACAATTTAATACTTACGTTGATTATGGGGAATTAAATAACGCAGCTTGGGACAATAAATATAATTCATGTACATGTAGTTAAAGATGATTAATCATCTTTTTTTCTTGGTAATATTTTGATATAATGAAACTAGGATTTATATCCTTTAGAAAGTGGTAAAAATGATTATTGGAAGTCATGTACATTTTAATAATGAACAAATATTAGGAGCAACTAAAGAGGCGATTAGTTATGGTGCAAATGCTTTTATGTTATATACTGGGGCACCTCAAAATACGCAAAGAAGTGCTATTAATAAAACATATATAGAAGAAGCTTTAAAGTTAATGCAAGAAAATAACATTGATTTAAACAATGTTATTTGTCATGCTCCCTATATAATAAATCTTGCTAATAAAGAAAAAATAGATAGCTGGAATTTTTCTATCAGTTTTTTAAAAAGAGAAATTCAAAGATGTGAAGAATTAAATATTAAGTATATTGTTTTACACCCAGGTAGCAGTGTAAATTTATCCAAAGAAGAAGGAATACAAAATATAATTGAGGCTTTAAATTATGTAATTAATCCTCAAGATAAATGTATGATTATTTTAGAAACAATGGCAGGTAAAGGTAGTGAATGTGGAGCTACATTAGAAGAAATAAAAGCCATTATTGATGGAGTAAATAGCGATAATATTGGAGTATGTCTTGATACTTGTCATTTAAATGATGCAGGTTATGACATGCAAAATTTTGATGATTTTCTCGATGAGTTTGATAAAATAATTGGTCTTGAAAGAGTAAAATGTATTCATATAAATGATAGTAAGAATCCTGTAAATAGTCATAAAGATCGTCATGCAAATATTGGCTATGGTTATATTGGATTTCCGACTCTTATTAAAATAGTTAATAATAATAGAATAAAAGATGTTCCTAAAATATTAGAAACACCTTATATAAATAAAAATGATAATGAAAAAGAATTAGTTTATCCACCTTATAAATTTGAAATTGCCATGTTGAAAAGTGGACAGTTTAATGAAAATTTATTCAATGATATAAGAGAGTATTATAAATAGTTAGAATATTTTTGAAAATATTCACTAAAAACTTTAGTTATTTTGCTAAAGTTTTCTTTTGTATAATGATCTTTATAACGTTCAATATTAAAAAGTTGAGGATTAGCTAAAAAAGATTGATAATTTTTTTTCACAAAATCATAAGTAAAATCTAATTCTTCATTTGATAAATGAATATCTTTGCTAATTGCAAAATTATTAATATCCTCTTTAGTCATTCTATTTATATATCTTTCAATTAGATTAAACATAATATCACCTACTAATAATTTATGATTAATTCGAAAAATGAATACTAAACTTTAGATATTCCATAATAATATTGGTGGAGTTTATGAAAAAGTATTTAATTATTATAATTATTTTTATGATATTTGGTTTTCGAATTACTTATTTAAATATTCATGATAAAGATATGTATAAAGAAAAACTAAATAATAAAATAAATAACTATGTTTATAGTAAAAGTGCTCCACGGGGAAGAATAATTGATCGAAATGGAAATGTTTTAGTAGATAATAAAGGCATTAAAACTATTTATTATACTAAATTAAAAGGTATAACAGGAAAAGAAGAGTTAGAAATAGCTACTAAATTAGCCAATATTTTAGATGTTGAAATTAATGATAATAGTTTAAAAAACTATTGGTTAATAAAAAATAATAATGGGGACTTTTTAATTACGGAGGAAGAATGGCAATTATATGAAGAAAGAAAAATATCAAGTCAAGAACTTAAAGATTTAAAAAATTCCCGAATATCTGTTGAGATGCTAGATAATTTAAGTGCTTTAGATAAAGAAATTGCTACTATATATAGTCTTATGAATAAGGGATATTCTTATGAAAAAAAAGAAATAATAAAAAATATTGATGATCAAGTCTATACTGAAATTATAGATAGTAATATAAAAGGAATAACGACTGAACTATCATGGGAAAGAGTTTATAATTATGGGGAAGTATTAAAAGATATTTTTGGTACTGTTGGAGCTATACCTGAAGAAAAGAAAGAGCAATATTTAGAGTCTGGTTATAATCTTGATGATATAGTGGGGCTTTCTTATTTAGAATTATATTATGAAGATTATTTAAAAGGAGAAAAAGATTTATATAAAGTAAATAATGATAATACTTTAAGTTTAATAAAAGAGGGACATAAAGGGAATGATTTAATTTTATCTATTGATATAAATGCCCAGTTAGAATTAGAAAGATTAATTAAAGAAAATATTATAAATGCGAAAAAAAAGGCGAATACTGATTATTTTAGTGAAATGTATAGTATTGTTGGTAATCCTAAAACTGGAGAAATAATTGCCTTTAGTGGTCAAAAATTAATAAATTATGGTGATGATATAACTTTTAAAAATATGAATACTAATTTAATAAATACTTCTTATACAGTGGGGTCTGTAGTAAAAATGGCAACTTTAAGTACCGGATATAAATATAATGTTATCGATATTGGTTCCAGTGAAGTTGATAGTTGCATTAAATTATATCAAGTACCTATGAAATGCAGTTATAAAAGTTTAGGCAAAGTTAATGATTTAACAGCGATTAGTAAAAGTAGTAATTATTATCAGTTTAAAATTGCTATTGGTCTTACGGGAAATACTTATAAATATAATATGAAATTATCTACCACTAACGATGATTTTCAAAAATTTAGAGAAACTTTTAAAGAATATGGTTTAGGATCATTAACAAATATTGATTTAACAAATGAAACTCCAGGTATAATTGGTAAAGATGTTCAAAGTGATTTATTACTAAATTTAAGTATAGGTCAGTATGATACTTATACACCGGTTGAATTATTTCAATATGTAAATACTATTGCCAGTCATGGTGAAAAAAGAAAACCTCAACTTATGAAACAAATTGTGGGGGATACTATAATTAATAATCAATATGAAATAGTTAGTAGAGTTAGTTTAGAAAGTAAATATCTGGATAGATTACAAGAAGCAATGCATTTAGCTACTACGGGAGGGACAGCTAGAAATTATATTTTAAGTAAATATAATCCTGCTGGAAAAACCGGAACAAGTGAAACTTTTATTGATACTAATAATGATGGCATAATGGATACGAAAACCACTTCGATTGCTTTTGTTGGCTATGCTCCTTATGATAATCCTATGTATAGTGTAGTGGTTCTAGCTCCAAATATTTATGTTGAAAAAGAATATAATTATAGTAAAGTTTATATTACTAGATACATTTCCCAAGGTATTACTAACTTTTTATTTGAAAATATGTAAAAGTTTGGTATAATAGTAGAGAAATTGGTGAGGAGGATTTTAGATGGCTAAAAATGAAAATCGTAATTTTGTTAATATGAGATGTACTGAATGTGGTTCTGAATTACGTCCAACAAGTAAAAACAAAAAAAATAATCCTGAACGTTTAGAAATAAAAAAATATTGTCCTAAATGTCGTAAAAGTGTTGTAGCAAAAGAAAAAAAATAGAACTTATCTATTTAAGAAAGGAGTATGAACATGAACATTAATATTAATGATATTAAAAATGGCATGACTGTTATTATTGATGGTAATTTATGTTTAATTCAAGAATTTCAACATGTAAAACCTGGTAAGGGTCCTGCTTTTGTAAGAATAAAATTAAAAAATTTAAGAACAGGATCAATAGTTGAACAAACTTTTAACACTAATATTAAAATAACAAGAGCACATATTGAAAAAACGAAAGTTCAATATTTGTATACAAGTGGTGATAATTTTGTTTTCATGAATAATGAAACATATGAACAAATTGAAGTTTCAAAGAAGATTTTAGGTGAAGATGCCGACTTTATTAAAGAAGGTATTGATATTTCAATCGATTTTTATGAAGGTGAAATTATTGGTATAACATTACCTGAAAAAGTAGAATATACAGTTACGGAAACAGTACCAGCTGTAAAAGGCAATACTGCCACTAATGCTCAAAAAGATGCCACAATAGAAACTGGGAAAGTAATAAAAGTCCCTTTATTTATAAATGAAGGCGAGAAAATACTAGTATCTACCAGTGATGGTAAATATGCAGGAAGAGCTTAGGCTCTTTTTTAGTTGTGAGCATCTTGACAAAATTAATTTATTAAGTTACAATAAAATTGCTTAGTAAAATAATATAGTTAATAAGTATATCTAGTAGTTATTATTTTATAATAATGTTGATATATTTAAAGATTATATTATATAGTAAATAAATTATTTGAAAGAGAATAATCTTATCTGCGCTAAGCAAAAACAATTGTTTATTGAGAAAGAAAACTCTAAAGATAAGCGATTCACGCCCAATACTGATAATATTTGGTTAATATTTAAAATTATGGAGAGTAATTTTAAATGATGTGATGAGTTATTCAAAACTAGAAATAGCTATTTTATCAGAGTAGTTATTTTTTTTAATTTTTTTTATTAATTTTCTTGACCAATTTATTTATATATAGTATTATTAAATTAAATAGAGGGTGTAAGAAATGAATAGTAACAAAGAAGTATTAAAGTACTGTCCAAATTATTATAACATCGTCAATTTTGATTTTAGTGAAAATGATTTAATAAGTGAGAAACTTATTAGTATATATAAAAGTTATATATTTTCTATTAATTTAAATAATCGTGAAGATATAGAACTAGTAGAAGAGTTAGATCACGTACTAGGAAATTATTTACATGATTATTTATTTAGAAGCACTTTACAAAAAGAAATTGTAACAGTTAAAGTGAAGAAGGATAATAATATTTTAAAAAGTTTAGTCGAAAATATAATTAAAATATTTACAAATTATGAAGAATATACAACTCGAAAAATATATTTAAGTAAATGGATTTAAAAAGATAAATTAATATCTTTTTTTAATTTCTTAATTTTTTAGATTTTTTAAGATAGATAAGAAAAGTTACAAAGATTAAGAAGAATACAAATAAAATTGCTGGATAACAGTAGATAAGAGTAATAATATAACGATAATTAGATCCAATTATACAGATTGATAAAAATATTAATAAACCTAAGACAGCAGTATAGCTAATTGGGCGGAATTTTTTAGGTAAAGTACATTTAATACTCGTTACTAATATAGATAAAGTTATAAATAAATCAAAATACCAAATAAATGTCGCAATGTTTTCAATATTCTCAATAAAATCTAAAATTTTTATTTGTTTTAAAACAGCATATTCTGGAAAACTATATATTTTAATAAGTGGCTCTCCTAAACAGATAATATCAAAGAATAGCATTCCAAAAGAAACAAAAGAAGCAAGAAGATAATCTTTTAAATCATCTTTAAAAGAATTATTAGAGTAATTAATTGTTATTATTTGAGGAACACTACTAATAATGGCATAAATTAAGGCAGATTCGATAACATTAAAGGTTTTAGTACTAAGAACGGGTGTTAAATTATTAAAATCAACATATTTGGTTAATAATAAACTATAAACTACTATGATTATAATAATTATGGGACAAAGGAGATTACTAAGAGTTTCTAAAGTCCTTTTTTCTTTTAAGGAAATATAAACTGCCAGTAATAAGAAAGGTAAAATTACTAAAATTTTAGGGGTATAAAGAAGATAAAAGGAATTAACAAATAAAGGAAGTAAAATAAGAATTACGGAAGCTAAAAAGATATAGAAAATTAAAAGAATTAAAAGATAAAATTTACCAAGATTAGTTTTTTTAAGTGTCTCTCTAATATCTTTCCCTCTAAAAAAATCTTTAATTCCTTTATAAATATAAAGAATAATAATTCCTAGTAAAGTGCCTAAAAGAACAGAAATCCAAGCATCTTTTCCGGATAGTTTAAAAAGAATAAAGAAACCAATTCCAAACATAGAGAAGCGAGAGACAAAATAGGTTAATTTGTTTTTCATTGTATCACCTCAAAAATAAATCCTTTGGTATTAATCTTTAAATCATTATTAACTTTTATTTGCGCAGTTTTCCATAAACCTTTATTTTCCTTACGATATTTTTTATAGTATATCTCTTGTAATCCTAAAATATCACTTTCATTTTCTTGTAATTTTTTAATAAACTCGATAATTTGCTTTTTAATTAACTCACTGAAATCATTATCTAATTTCTGATATGTTTTTTCATCTTTTAAATCAAAATTAGGGTTATTTTCCACAATTTTTCCTTCTAACTTAATATTTAATTCAATTAAATCATGAGAAACATTAATATCAGATGACGAATGACTAATATTAATAGCTAATGTTTTACCATCATATTCTTTGATAAAGATTGCTGAATAAATAGAATTTTCTATTAAATTATAAATCATTGATTCATCTTTAGTTAAAGTATTTTGATAGTTATAACCTTTAAAAATATAGAAATTATTTAAAGCAATTTCATTATTTAAAAGACTTATAGAACTTAAAACTACATCACAATTTTTACTAATAAATTTTGCTAAAACTTTTTGATAAACATCATCGATTGCGAGATTATTATTAAATTTTTCATTATTAATTAAGTTCATAATTAAATCACTGACAACGGGATTATTATCATCATTGTGTTTAAGAATAGTATTAGGGCTAACCCCATTTGTTACAATGGGAATAAATTCATCTCTAATATTGATATCACGAATTAAATAATCAATTATTTTATCTATTTCACCATTAATTATTGCTTCACTTAATAGACAGACTCTTAAATGAGCAAAATATGGTTTTTTTCCAACTTTATAATTGGTATTAACAAAAGCATCAGCTAAAGTTTGGCCATGCCCCTCTACAGTATAACTAAGCATAGTCGTGTTATTTTCGGTTTTAGTGTCATTAAGTATTTCATAAGTTAAATAAAATTCATTATCAATATAATCGATACCTAACCCGGTAATTATTGCTAAATTATTTAATTCTATATTGTCATAACAGCCAGTTAAAAAGAACACTAATGTAATTAATATTATTATTTTTTTCATAATCTCCTCAACTCATTCTAGTTAAATTTTTATCAGTTATTAAATTACTTCTTTTTTTATTATTAATATCTTTTCTTTTTAAAATAGTTTTAAAGAAATATTCTTTATTAAATGGGGCAATCGGAGCAAAATATGGTGCATTTAATGAATTTATTGAAATAACATTTATTAAAAATAAACTGAAAGCAATGAAAATACCGTATAAGCCAAAGAATGCTGCTAAAAAGAGAAAAACATAGCGGTAGCATCTTAAAGCATTACTTATTTCTAGTTCCGTAAATATTAAGCTAGAAATAAATGTAAAGGAAGTAATTATAATAGCAATTGGTGATACAATACCAGCGTTAACAGCGGCTTCACCAATGATTAAGGCTCCTAAAATGGAAATAGCGGATCCAAAGTTAGAGGGAAATCTTAAATCACTTTCCCTTAAAATATCACAAATAATTAAGAGAATTAATAACTCAACTATACTAGGAAAAGGAACTCCGGCTGATTGCATACTAAAATTAATTAATAAAGTGGCAGGAATTGTCTCTTGGTTATAGTTAACTGTGGCAATAAAAATGCCCGGTGTCGCAATGGATAGGATAAAGCAAAAAGCTCTCAATATTTTTACAAAGCCCACGTTTACACTTTTTACATAATTATCATTAACAGGATTAATAAAGTCCGCTAAAAAAGTTGGTAAAATTATAACAAAAGGGGATGTATCTAAAAATAAAATAATTTTTCCTTCTAAAAGACTATAAGCTGCCGCATCTGGTCTTTCTGTTCTTCTAATTGTGGGAAAAACAGTTCTATTTTCACTTTCTAAATAATGAATAATCGTGGCAATATCGATAACGCCATCGACATCAATTTTTTCTAATTTTTCTTTAATTAATTTAACGTTTTCTAAATCAGCTACATCTTCTAAATAGCTAATATTAATAGTAGTTTTAGTTTTTCTTCCAATAGTAAGTTCAACACTTTTTAAAGTATTAGTTTTAATTCTTCTTTTTACAAGACCAATATTAGTTTGAATACTTTCATTAAATGAATCTTCTGGGCCTAGAAGAGAAGGCTCTCTAGTGGATGGTGATATACTTCTATTTAAATCACCCCTTACTTCAATGGCAATTACTTTTTTATCACTTATAACTACCGCAAAACCACTGGTTAAATAATATTCGATTTGATCATAATTTTTGATAATAATGGTATTGGGGCCAGGTACATTACTATTTATATCATTGATGTTTTTATGTAAAGTGATGTTTTTTAAAATATAATCATTAATTTTATCACTAGAGCATACTGTTTCTAAAAAAACCACATATATACTTTTAATAAGATTGATTTTTATTTCTTTAATCTTAAAATCAGGTATATCTTTAAATTCTTTTTGTAATCTAGTTATAATTTTATTCATATGCATCACTATTTGTATTATTGGCAACTTTTACCAAATAATACATCTAATTATATTAAGGTGACTAAAATATGGATTATTTAATACTTGTAAATAATAAAAAGCCTATTAATCCAAAATATATACCTGATAATTTAAGAAAAATGCCAGGAAAATTTTATCGCAAACATCCCATTTATTTAGATAAATCGACTCTTAAACAAGCTAAAAAGTTATTAAAAAATATGACTTTGGATTTAAAACAAAACTATATTATTATAAGTGGTTATCGCCCTTATTTAATGGAGTATTTTTTAGTATGTGATTTGTTGAAAAAAGAGTCTTTTTTAACAAAATATCCCTTACCTGGTTTTTCGGAACATCAAACTGGTTTAGCATTAGATATTGGAATTTATCAAAATAATAAATTTAAAATGCTAACTTACCATAATCAAAAAGAAATAACTTGGTTAGATAATAATGCTTATAAATATGGCTTTATAGTTCGCTATCCCCAAGATAAAGAGAAAATAACGGATTATACTTATATGCCTTGGCATTTAAGATATGTGGGTATGAAAGCAGAAATAATGCATAAATATAATTTAACTTTAGAAGAATATAAAAAGATGTTTAGCTAATATCTTTTTAAATTAGCTAAATTATGATATATTTATACATATGAATATAGAAGTTATTAAATTTGATAATTTAGGAAGAGGAATAGGGTATATTAATAATAAAATTATTTTTATTCCGAAAAGTGTTCCTGGTGATATTTTAAAAGTAGATATTACTTTAGAAAAAAAGAATTATTTAGAGGGTAAAATAGTGGAAATTATTAAACCATCTAAATTAAGACAAAAAGTAATATGTCCTTATTTTGATAATTGTGGGGGTTGTGATTTATTACAAATATCTTATACAGAAAATTTAGAATATAAATTAAAAAAAATAAATGATATTTTAAATAAAAATCAAATTACTTATCAGGTAAAAGATATAATAAAATCTGATGAAAGATATAATTATCGAAATAAAATAAATTTAAAAGTTAAAGATGGTATTATTGGTTTTTTTGCAAGTAAAAGTCATCAAATTATTGAAATAAAAAACTGTTATTTATGTCAAAAAGCGATAAATGAGATTTTAAAAGATTTGCACGTTTTAGAAGTAAATAATGGGGCGATTACTATAAGATGTAATTATAATGAAGAAGTATTATTAATAATAGATACTGTAGACGAATTAAAAAATATAGATGTATTATTAAATAATCATAAAATAGTAGGTATAATAAAAAATAATGAATGTATATATGGAAGTAATTTTTTTGTGGATAAAATAGGTTCTTATTTATTTAAAGTAAGTTATGATTCCTTTTTTCAAATAAATCCATTTGTTTGTGAAAAATTGTTTTTAGAAATAGGTAAAAATATTGTTAATTCTTCCAAAGTTTTAGATTTATATTGTGGAGTAGGAAGTTTAACTTTAGTAGCGGCCACAAATGCCCAAAATGCTTTTGGTGTAGAAATTGTAGAAAACGCTATTAATGACGCTAATACAAATAAAGCTCTTAATAAAATAGAAAATATTAATTTTCTTTGTGCCGATACTAAAAATGTTATTGATAAAATAAATAAAGATTATAATACGATAATTTTAGATCCTCCAAGAAGTGGGGTCATAAAAGAAATATTAGATAAAATTATGGAAGAGAAAATTGCTAAAATCATTTATATATCCTGTGACCCTAATACATTAGTAAGAGATTTAAAAATTTTAGAAAAAAATTATGAAATAAAAAAATTTATTTTATTAGATATGTTTGCAAATTGTGAACATGTTGAAAGTCTATGTGTTTTAAAACTGCGATAAGCCCTTATATAAAAAAGAGAAAATCAACCCAACTTTACAAGAGTTTAGTCGAAGAGGAATTTATAGAATGAAACAATTTTATGAAACTTACAAAGATGATGAAATTGTCGCGCCCCTAGCGCGACAATTAAACTGGACTAACAATGTATTAATTTTATCTAGATCAAAATTCAATGAAGAAAGAGAATTTTATATTAAAATCACAAATAAAGAGTTTATTATGAAAATCTGTTTCCTTTTTAACGAAAAAATGTTAAGATTTTAGTTAGAAAGGGAACACATTAAACTCATAAACTATTAAAAATTCATGAAAAAAAATAATGACTAAATAGAAATGATATCTCTTTTTGATATAAAAACTAATGTATAAGATATTGAGAGAACTATTTGTGATATTGTACTAGAAGTAAAAACAAAAATTTAAGCAAACTGACAAAATATGTTAAAATTATGAAAATGGAAAAGAAAGCAAGTTAAATAGTGAGGTGTTATTATAGTGAACAAAGATGAAAAATTGGCAATTGAAGAAGTAACTGGTTTAAAACCAGAAGATATTTTTGATCCCTCTCCATCTTATTACGGGAGTTGGTATTTTACAGTTGATAATTTAGCCAAAAACGCCAAGGTTATAACCGATGGTAATAAAAAGGTTAATTTATTTGAAAAATTTTATTATGATACATATGAAAAACCATTAATGGATGCATTTAATGGCCATTTTGTAGTTTATTTGAAATCCGGTTTAGAGTCAATTCATAAAGATAATTTAATTGGAAGACATTTAGTTTATGCCCGTAATGATTTTTATACAGAATTAATATTACTTTTAAGAACGAATATTGATCTTGCTTTTTTAAATGCAGAAGAAAAAAAAGAATATCAACAAGAGTTATTAAAATATTTAGAAATTCCAAAGGATAAACCTAAAAGTGAATTTGACAAAGAATGTAATTTATTCTTTTCCAATGCTTTTAAAAAGAAAGCAGATAAATTAAAAGATGTTTTGGATAAAGGAAAAAGTTCTGATTATTATGATGCTGCTTTTGCAGATTATAAACTATTCAATGTAGAAAATACTTTTGACGCATATGTAAATGGTATGTATATATTAATTACGGGTTTACAAAAAGGTCTTTTAAATTTTGATGGTTTTTTTGATCGAGAGATTGATTATAATAAATTTGCTCAATGTTTTGAGCCAGATACTTTATATTTATTATTTGCAAAGATTATTTTAGAATTTATTTTAAGAAATGAAACTAAATATCAAATAATAGATGAAAGTTATAGATATTTAGATACTTATAAAAAAGCCATAGATAAATTTAGTAAAGTGGATAAAAAATATGACCCTAAAATTTTTTATACTGATTTTAACGGGAGGAAATACCGTTATTCTAAATGGAATTTTATAAATGAATTTAATGAATTAAAGAAAAGGCATCCCGAAATTAAAGAAATACCTTTACCAGATTTTAGTGATTCAGATGATGAAAAATATAAAGATATAAATTTAATTCAAAAATTAAAAAGTATTTATGAAAATAGTACGGAAGTTAATTGGGAATTTTTACCTAAAGGTGAAACCATTAAAAAAGGTATAACTAACGAAAAAGATGATACCCAAAGAGAAAAAGAAAAGAAAGATAAAGAGGAACTTATTCAAGAAGTTAATGAAAGAATTGATTATTTTGAAAGTTCTGGCTATGTAGGAAGACCAATTAAAGGATTAGATACTTTTAGTGGTTATTATGCTTTTGTATATCCAAATGGTAAAGTAATTTTAGAAAACTTTTGGGAGAATGAAAAAACTATGCGTCCTGCTTGTTATTGTGCCACTTATGTAATGTCTATTGATAATTTTATCGATATGAGTAAAATTTCTAAAATAAATTTAATTGAATATATAAAGTTATTTCCTGAAAGTGGAATTAAAAGAATATTTCATACTAATTTTACTTATTGGAAAAGTAATATAGAAAAAGAAATAAAAGGATCACCATATAGATTAGAAGAGGTTATTGATTTTATTTCTAAATTACAAACAGGAGAGTTAAAAAAATGAATGATTTTTATGAAAAATTATTAATAAAAATAGAGGATAATATCGATAATTTTAAAACATTAATCTCTTTAGATAATGCCTTAGGAAACAATTTTAATATTGAAGATATAATTAATTTTTTAAAATTTCCAAAAGATTTTAATTTTATAAGTGACAAGATAATAGGAAATATTTTAATTACAGAAGGGGATATTTTTACTATTATTAAATTATTACAAAAGCTATCTAATTTAGAAGGAAATTACATTTTATATATAAATAATTTTAATGAAGCCACTAATAGTTTTTTAGTCATGATTTCAAATAAAATATATAAAGAGATGAATAAAAATATTAATATTACCATTGATTATGATCAAAATTATAATAAATATTTAAATGAAATGGTTAATATTATTGGTAGTGAAGAATTTGTTAATACAGCTAAAAAAGATTTTAGCCATTATAATGAAGTTATTATATAATTTGTCAATTGTTGTCAATCTTTAAATAAATTTTATTTTAATTATTCTTTTTTTGTTAAAATTAAAATAGGAAGTGATTTAATTTGAATAATAAGCCTTTGCATATTAATGCGGAAAAAGATAGTATTGCTGATATTGTTTTAATGCCAGGAGATCCTTTAAGAGCCAAATATATAGCAGAAAATTTTTTAGAAGATGCTAAAGAAGTATGTAATCTTCGAAATATGTTAGGTTTTACTGGCCTTTATAAAGGACATAGAGTAACTGTTATGGGGCATGGTATGGGAATACCTAGTATTGGTATTTATGTTTATGAATTATTTAAATTTTATGATGTTAAAAGAATTATCCGTATTGGTACTTGTGGCGCTACTAAAGAAAATATTTCAGTACCTGATTTAATATTAGGAACCAGTTCATATACAGAATCTAGCTTTGCTTTAGAGTTTGGTGGTGTAGAAGAACATATTGCATACCCATCTAATAATTTAAATAATACTATTTTAAACGTTGCCGATGATTTGGAATTAAATATACATGCTGGTGATATTTTAACTATGGAAATATTTGGACCTTATGGTGATGGTGAAGGCGTATTAAATAGAGTACCGAGTGAATTAAATATAGTTGCTGAAGAAATGGAAAGTTTTGCTCTTTTTTACTTAGGTAATTTATTTAAAAAAGAAGTTGCTTGTATTCTAACGGTTGTGGATTCTAAATTTAGTAATGTTGTTTTGAGTACGGAAGAACGGGAAAAACATTTAAATGATATGATTAAATTAGGATTAGAAAGTATAATAAAATGAACTAGCAAAAACTAGTTCATTTATTATATACTTCAATTAAAGTAGTAAATAGTTTTACTAAATTATCTAAATCGACTTTATTTTTAGATTCACATCTTAAAGTAATATTAGGTCCTGTATTACTAGCTCTAACATATGCCCAGCCATCTTTGAATATTACTTTTAAACCGTCTATTTCAATATAATTATATTTTTTATCATCACAATATTTTTTGATGCAATCAATTACTTTTAATTTATGATTATCTGTTGAAACAAATTTTTGTTCAGGAGTATTAAAATATGTAGGAATGGTATCAACAAGTTCACTTAATGTTTTGGTAGTTCGACTTAATACTTCAACAAGTCTTAAAGAAGAATACATTGCACTTTCTGTACTAAATAAACGATCATTTATTGAAATATGACCAACATATTGAATACCGAAAGGAATATTTTCTTTTAAAACTTTTTCTTGGGTATAGCTTGAACCAGTTCGACAAATAACTGGTTTACCTCCTAATTTTAATACTTCGTCTTTAAAAATATCTGAGCATTTAGCATCGTATAGGAATTTCTTTTCTTTAACTTTATCAATAATGTTTCTTAAAATTATTATTCCATAAGCCTCAATTGAGACCATTTTGCCATTATTATCAACAATACCAATTCGATCGCCATCACCATCAAAGCTAAAACCAACATCAGATTTAGTTTCTAGAACTTTCTTTTTTAACATTTCTAAATTCTTTTCAATGCTTGGATCGGGATGGTGATTAGGAAAAGTTCCATCATTTTGTTCATTTATCATTATTAAATCAATATTTAATTTTGAAAATATATCTTTAGCAATACATGTAGTAGCGCCATTCGCTGGATCTAAAACTACTTTAATTCTTTTTTTGCCTAATTTTATATGTTTAATGACATAATCTATATAATCTTCTTTGATATTTTTATGTTCAATAGTGCCTTTACCTTTTTTAAATATGCCTTTATCAATATATTTTTTTAAGTCTTGTACCATTTCACCGCGAGCATTAGCATATTTATCAAAAGAGAATTTAAAACCATTTTCATCACTGGGATTATGACTAGCTGTTATCATTATGCCATATAAATCATTTATGTAGCGGGCATAATAATGCATTGGCGTAGTAGTTAGACCATAATCTAAAACTTTAATTCCACTTTCTAATAAGCCATTTATTAAACTTATATGTAAACTTTCACTGCTAATTCTATTGTCATGAGAAACTACACAAGCAGTTTGATCTAAAAATTCTTGAATGTATGACCCATAACCTAAACCTATTTTATAAGCTACATCTTCATTTATATCACTTGGTACTTTTCCACGTATATCATATTCTCTAAATATTTCATTTTTCATGTCAATCCCTCACTTATTATAAGTTTATCACAAAATTCCATTAAATAACATCCCCTTTTTCTTGCTTAGGGGGGGGGGTGTATGTGGTATAATGAATATATAAATAA
>CANQYF010000018.1 GCA_947628075.1 uncultured Bacilli bacterium
CATAACAATATGCCACCATACAAAGTTATAGCATTTTGGAAAAGAGTAGCATAGAGCAAGATAATAATTAAGCCGATTATATGGCGTATGAAAAGCAAAATTGGACAATAAAGACACCAATAACACCAGAGGCATTAAATCATATGGAAGATGGTATTAGTGAACTTAACACAGATATAAAAATTAATTACATTGACAATCGAGAAATTGCCACTAATGAATATATAAATGATAAAAGAATTTATGTTAAAAAGTTTAATGAAATAATTCCAACATATAGAACTGATGACTGGACAGATTGGATTGATGTTTCATCATTAAATATAGATAAAATAATTAAAATTTATGGTGAAATGGAAAATAGTGATTCTGTAACGCCATTTCCTAATACTGAAAACGCAACACATTACGTTTGCGTAAGGTATTTTAGAACTAATAATAACTTGCAAATTATTGGTACAGGGTATCAAAATAGACAAGTAATGTTATTTGTGGAATATACTAAAAATAAATAAAATGCAAGAAAACAATTTTAAATTCATAGAGATAAAGCTAAATAACAAATAATATGGCATATCAAAAACAAGAATGGGATTATAAAACTCCTATTACACCAGAGAAATTAAATCATATTGAAGAAGGAATAAGTGACATTGACAATAATAGTGTAAAACCGCAAGATATAAAAATTAATTATATTGATAATCAAGAAATTGCAACTAATGAATACATTAATGATAAAAGGGTTTATGCTAAAAGATTTACTACAACTCAACTCTTACAAGGGAATAGCACACTAACTATAAAAATGAATTTACCAGAACATGATGAAGCATGGATTGACCTTTCAAATTCATATTTTATATCTATTGACAAAAAAAGGATAATACCATTAACTTCATATTTTTATTCGGATTATAGCAAAGATGGTAGCCCTATATCAGCAATAATAGATGATTCTGATAATTTAGTATTAATCGCTGGTGGTGGTTGGAATACAAGTTGGACAAAAGTTGTAGTTGTAAAATATACAAAATAAAGAGAGGAAATAAATGGAAAAAGTAATGGAGAAAATCAAGAAATGGTGGGGCTGGGCTACATTAATAGCTACAGCCTTTTCCATTTTAATAGGTGGTTTTGTTAAGACTATAAGGAAAATTGATGATCAAAATGAAGAGATGAATAAAACTATCCAAATGGCTGAAAAATCTATTATATGGAATGATAAGATACCGAAAATAGAACGAGCCAGTGTTTGTGATGATTATTTATCACGAGGATTTAATAGTTATACTAAAAAATTATGTGAAAACGTAATTTTACAAGATAGTACATTGTCAAAAACGGATGAATAATCTGTTTTTATTTTGGAAAGGAAGGTGTAGAGAATGAGTAATAAAACTTATGATGTATTAAAGTACATAGCACAAGTATTTTTACCAGCATTAACAGTATTTGTTGGTGTTGTATTAAAATGCTTTAACTATGCTAATACAGACATTGTAATTACTATTATGACAGCATTTGATGCATTTTTAGGCTCAGTATTAATGATATCTAATGCTAATTATAAAAAGAAGGGAGAATAGTAATGGAAGAAGAAAAAATGATGGAAGAAATAGATCCAATTGAAGTTGAAGAATATGAGGAGGTATAAAAATGAGTAGATTATTGAAAAATTATGCAAATAAAATAACACAAATTTATAAATCTGGTAAACATAATGGAATTGATATTGTGGGCAGTAATAACGGTAAAAGTGTATGTGATTATTTGTTAGCTCATAGTGATGGTGTTGTAGTTGATGCAAGAAGTAATTACAATAAGACTGATAAAACTGGTAATAGTTATGGAAATTATGTAAAAATTCAACATAATAACGGGTATTATACTATGTATGGTCATATTAAATACAATACTGTTAAAGTAAAAAAAGGTGATAAAGTAACCAAAGGGCAAGTAATTGGTTATATGGGTAATACCGGTCATTCATTTGGAGCACATCTTCATTTCGAAGTTAGAAACAATAAAGATGAAAAAATAGATCCTACGCCATACATTGATAACGATTTACCAAGTACAACAGATGATGCTTATAAAACTTTCGTAAAAGGTGTTCAAAGCACGTGTGGTGCTAAAGTTGATGGAATAGCAGGACTAGAAACTTTATCAAAAACTATAACTGTATCAAAGTCTAAAAATAGAAGACATGCAGTTGTTAAAGTTTTACAAACATATTTCAAAAGTCTAGGTTATGATTTAGGCTCTTATGGAGTGGATGGTTGTATCGGAAATGATATGGTTAAAGTTATTAAATCATATCAAAAAGATAATGGCTGTATAAGTGACGGAGTAATAACAGCACGAAATAAAACGTGGAAGAAATTACTTAAATTAATTTAGGAGTTATTATGCAAGAGTTGACTAAAATAATGATTAAAAAATATGCTTTAAATAAATTAAAATATGATTTTATGGGTTATGATTTTAACAATACAAATCAATTGTCTTTTCACCATTTGATAGTTCCAAGAAGAGAATGTAAAAAACGTGGTTTAGGGGAAGGTAGATTTATGTGGAATGGAGCTATTTTAAGACAAAACACATCTCATGATTACTTACATGTAATAGAAAACTATGATTTAGAAAGATTCTATGCTATAACAGTAGAAATGATAGACGAAAATATAAAAGGTTACTTAGACGTTAAAAATATAAGATATATCGATGATATATTAAGAGGTTTTGAAAGAGAATTTTGCGGTCAACATATTAAGCGAGGCACTCCAATAATTAAAGAAGAATATACAAGAAGAAAAATAAGGTAGGGAATTTAAATCTCTACCTTGTTTTTTTATGCTATAAATAATTTTTTCTAAATATATCTCTAAAATCTTCTTTAGATTTATGGTAATATTGCATGAATCTTTGTTGACCTAATTTATGCCAATAATCGTTAAAAGATTTATCTTCTTGCCATCTTTCGTGACACCTTAAGCACATCCTAAGGCAAAGGCCGTATTTCATTGAATTGGGCCTATTTTTGCCTCTATAAATTTCATGCCAAGTTAAATCAGTTGTGTTGTCACAAAACATGCATTCATCTTTATTATCAGTAAACAAACTAAATCTATCTCTTTCTAATTTTGACAATTTGGCAGATTTTTTCTTAATACCATCATTTTTTTTGGTATTTGTCCGGTTTTTTATTAAAACTGGAATTTTTTTCTGGTATTCTTTATGTTTACAATTAGTACAGTGTTTTAATTGTATTTCTTTTTTTAATTTTGTACAATATATAGTATGATTTAATTTTATTTTTAAATATTTACATTTTTTTATCATAATTTTGCTACGTAAATGCTACGTAATATGCAAAGAATAAATAAAAAAGTCCGTATTTACGGACTTAAATTTAGCTTGGAGCAGGTGATGGGAATCGAACCCACGTTAATAGCTTGGAAGGCTATAGTTCTACCATTAAACTACACCTGCAAATGGACACAAATAGATAATAACAAATTTTTAAAAACTTTGCAACTATTTTTACAATTACACTTAAAATTTGTTATAAATGGTATTAATATTAATTAAACTTTGTTATAATTAACTAGGAAATAAGTATTCATAAGGGAGGAATTATGAGTCGTAAAGATGCACGTCGTTGTCATGATATATCTGGCATGAGTCAAATACTAATAGACTTAAAGCCAAATCGTTCATTAGGAGAATTATATATTAACAAAAAAATTGAGGTTACTAAGCTAGTAAAATATATTGAAAAATTAAAAAAGAAAGATTCAAAAATAACATATTTTCATGCTTTTTCAATGGTCATAGGAAAGCTTTTATATAATAGACCACTACTAAATCGTTTTGTAGCTAATCGTCACGTATATGAACATAAAGAAGTAACTTTATCTTATGTTATGAAAGTTAGTTTTGATGATAAGTCGGAAGAAGTTATGGTTATAATACCAATTAAGGAAAATGATGATATTTTTACTATAAGTAAAAGAATAGGTGAAAAAGTTGAAAAAATTCGTAATCGTCAAGACGCTGGTAAAGGTGCTAATAAAGCCATTTTAGTTTTAGGAAAATTACCTAATATAATAAGAGTTCCAATTGTAGGCTTATTTAAATGGTGTGATAAACATGGTATTTTACCATCTTCCCTTGTAAAAGATAATATTTATTACAGTAGTATAATTGTTTCTAATTTGGGAACTTTACATTGTGAGGGAATATATCATAATGTTACTGATTTTGGTACTTGTTCTGGGTTAATTACAATTGGCGAAATTACCGAAGAAGATAATAAATATTATTGTGAATTCGGAATAACAATTGATGAAAGAATTGCTGATGCTTTTTACTTTATTAAATCTATTCATTTAATGGAATATTTGTTTAACCATCCAGAATTATTAGAAGAATCTGCTCATGAAAAAATCGATTTCTAAAAATAATAATTATAAATTTTATCATTTTGCAAGAGGATGCATAAATATATTGGGAAATATATATTTTGGAGGAAAGATAATAGGTAAAGAAAATATTCCTAAAGAAGGAAGATGTATTTTAGCCGGTAATCATGAAAGCAACTTTGATTCATATTTACTAATGTCTGCCACAAAAAGAGAAATCCATTTTTTAGCTAAAAAAGAATTATTAGATGGAAAGTTTGGTTGGCTATTTCGATTAATGCATTTAATTCCGGTAGACCGCCAAAAGAAAAACCCTGAAGCAAGATTAAAAGCTATAAATATTTTAAATGAAGAAAGAGTACTTGGCATTTTTCCCGAAGGAACTTTTCATAAAGAAGATATTATTTTACCATTTAAACCAGGAGTGATAGATTTTGCTTTAAAAACCAATTCTTTAATAATTCCTTTTGCTATTATAGGACCTTTAAAATTTAGAAGTCATCCCATTATAAAATTTGGAAAACCGATAGATATTTCACAAATTGAAGAGGAAAATAAGCTTGGCTATTTTGAAAATGTAATAAAAAATATGATAATAGATTTAAAAGCAAATAAAAAATAAACTTAATCGTTTATTTTTTTGTAAAATTTTTGATTATTTCAGCATCACTGAAATATAGTTTTTCATGACCAATAATTTGATAATCTTCATGACCTTTACCTAAAACTAATAATATATCATTTTCTTTTAACATATTTAACCCTTTATTAATTGCTTCCGTACGGTCATATATTATTTCATAATTTTTCCGGTTATTATTTTTGATAATGTCATTCATAATATCGTTTACATTTTCAGTTCTCGGATTATCGGTAGTAAGAATAACATAATCACTTAAGGAAGTAGCAATATCTCCCATGATAGGCCTTTTATATGGGTCGCGATCTCCACCACAACCAAAAATGGTAATAATACGATTTTGACTAAATTCACGATAAGCCGCAATAACTTTTTCAAAAGCATCTGGTGTATGAGCATAATCGATAACAGCAAAGGCTTTACCAACTTTATAAGTTTCGCATCTACCTTTTGGAGCATAAACATTTTTAGTAACCTTTATTAAATCTTCTAAAGAAAAACCAATACTATTTAAAATAGATATACAAGTTAAATAATTATAAACATTAAAAATACTAGTTAAATTTGTCGTAACATTATAAGTTTTATTTTCATAAGAAAATGTTAAATCAGTATGATCAGGAGCATAATCGTATTTGATTATTTTATAATCACCTTTAAGACCATAGGTTTTATAGTTAGGGAAAACTTTAAAAGATTCACTAGCTTCATCATCACTATTTAAAAGCATTATTCCATCTTTATTAATATATTTAGTTAATTTAACTTTCTCTTTTAAATAGGCTTCCATAGTTTTATGATAATCTAAATGATCTTCGGTAAGATTAGTAAATGCTCCGGCTATAAAATGAAGACCAGCAACTCTTTCATAAGAAAGAGAATGACTTGATACTTCCATAACTACATATTCAATTCCTTCATGGACAGAATCAATAAGTATTTTATATAATGATAAAATATCGGGAGTAGTATTAGCTAATTTTTCATGTTTATCGCTATGGTAATAGCCAATTGTGCCTAAATAAGCCGAATTTTTACCTATTTCTTTTAACATTTGATAAATTAAATAACAATTAGTTGTTTTGCCAGTAGTACCAGTTACACCAATTAATTTTAAGTTTTTAAATTCTTGACTATATTCTTTAACTAAGGCTTCTTTTAAATATTCTTCTGAATTTTCCACTTTTTCATAAGGTACTTCTAGTTTTAAATCTTTTTCTCCAACTACCTTTATAGCCCCATTTTTAATTGCATCATCAATATAATCATGACCATCTACAGTAAAACCTTTAATAGCAACAAAAATTTGTCCTTTTTTTACTAATTTTGAATTTGTTTCATATTTAATCATAAATTCACATCCTTATTTAAATTATACTATATTTTTTATATTTATATCAAAAATAATCTTTATTTTTTATTAAAAGGATGGTGAATATTATTAATAAGTGATATAATTACAAACGAAAAGGTGATTTTATGAAAAAAGTTATAGTAACTGGTGATAGACCAACTGGAAAATTACATCTTGGTCATTACGTTGGTTCAATTAAAAATCGCGTTAAATTACAAGATAGTGGTGAATATGATGAAATATATTTACTTATTGCTGATGATCAAGCCTTAACAGATAATTTTATGAATCCTAAAAAAGTTAGAGATAATGTAATAGAATGTGTTATTTTTTATTTAGCTTGTGGCATAGATCCTAATAAAACAACAATATTAATTCAATCACAAGTACCAGCCTTAACTGAACTTACATTTTATTATATGAATTTAGTAAGCATTGCTAGACTTTTACGTAATCCAACAGTTAAGACTGAGGTTAAATTAAGAGGATTTCAAGAAAGCATTCCTTCTGGTTTTTTAAATTATCCAGTTAGTCAAGCTGCCGATATCACGGCTTTTGATGCAACTTTAGTACCTGTTGGGGAAGACCAAATGCCAATGCTTGAACAATGTAAGGAAATCGTTCATTCTTTTAATCGTATTTATGGTAATACTTTAGTTATGCCTAATGCTTATTTACCTGAAAATAAGGTAGCTAGAAGACTTCCTAGTTTAGATGGTAAAAATAAGATGAGTAAATCATTAGGAAATTGTATTTATTTAGATGATAGTGATGAAGAAATTACTAAAAAAGTAATGACAATGTATACTGACCCTAATCACTTAAAAGTAAGTGATCCCGGTAAAGTAGAAGGTAATGTTGTTTTTACATATTTAGATGTTTTTTGTACACCGGAACATTTTAAGAAATACTTGCCAGATTATAAAGATTTAGATGAATTAAAAGAACATTATATAAAAGGGGGCTTGGGAGATGTAACCATCAAAAAATTCTTAGCCCAAATCTTGATTGAAATAATTAAACCGATAAGAGAAAAAAGAGAAGAGTTAATTAATAATTTAGATTATGTGTATGATGTCATAAAAAAAGGAACTGAGAAAGCTTGCCAAAAAGCCAACGCTACTTTATTAAGAGTTAAAGAAGCAATGGGAATTGATTATTTTGATAATAATAAATTTTTAGAAGAGATTAAAGAAAAATATAAAAATAATAATTAAAAAGGTTTTAAAAAAATCTTTTTTTTGTTGAAAACTGGTACATTTTCAACATTACAAACGAATTAGATTGAAAAAATATTTTAATTTTGATATTCTAATAATAGAAGAAAATGAAGAAGGATGGGTATGGCTAGTTTGGGTGAACATTTTAAAATTAATCCTGAGACTCTTTTACCTGATAGAAATAATGTATTTAAAGGGGTCAATTATCGTATTACAATTTTAAGTGAACGCTTAATTCGTTTTGAGTATTCCCTAAAAGGCGAATTTTATGATGGCGCCACTGAAATAGTTCATAACCGGAAGTTTCCTAAGATTAATTTAAAAGTAGAACAAGATGATAAGTTTTTAGTTATAACGACCAAATATTTTATTTTACAATATGCCAAAGAAAAACCATATAAAGGACCATCTTTTGCCCCAGATACTAATTTAAAAGTTAAATTAGTTAATACGGATAAAATTTGGTATTATAATCATCCTGAAGCAAGAAATTTTAAAGGTAGTGCTTTTAGTATTGAAGACTTTGGGGCCGAAACCAAATTATCTAATGGTCTTTATTCAACTGATGGCTTTGCCACTTTAGATGATTCTCATTCTCTACTTATTGATAATGATGGTTTTTTAATCTCTCCAACAAATAAAAGACAAGATTTTTATTTATTTATTTATAGAAGAGATTTTGGCCTTTGTTTAAAAGATTATTTTACTTTAACGGGATATCCTCCAATAATTCCTAGATATGCTTTAGGAATATGGTGGAATCGTGATCAAATTTATAGTTTTGAAGATACGGTGCAATTAATTAAAACTTTTAATAAATATGAAATTCCTTTATCGATTTTATTATTAAGTGAATTTTGGCATCAAAAAGATAAAACCAATTATAATCTATATAAAACCGGTTATACCTTTAATAAAGAATTATTTAAAGATCCAAAGGAATTTATTAAATGTATGCACGAAAATGGTGTTCGGGTTGGTCTTAATTTAGATGGCTCTGAAGGCATAAGTGCAATGGAAAATAATTATACCGAGATGTGTAAATATTTAAATTTACCTACTGATAAGCCAATTCCTTTTAAAGTTTTAAATCAAGGTTTTATTGTTTGCTATTTTAATTATTTAATAAATCCTTTATATGAAATAGGAGTAGATTTTTTCTGGCTAGATTCCAAAGATGAAATAGTTACAAGAGCTTTAAATTATTATCATTTTAATGATTATAAAAAATTTCCCGAAAAAAGAGGGATGATTTTATCGAGAAATGGGGGTAAGGCGGCGCACCTTTATCCAGTTCATTATTCTGGTGAAACTAAAGTTGGTTTTGATACTTTAAAATATTTACCATATTTTAATTCTACAAGTAGTAATATTGGCTTATCATGGTGGAGTCATGATGTTGGGGGATATAAAAGTGGTATTGAAGATAGTGAATTATATTTAAGATATGTTCAGTTGTCAACATATAGTCCGATTTTTAGATTTAGTGCTAAAAGAGGAGCTTATTATAAAAGGGAACCATGGCGTTGGGATATAAAAACTTATACAATAGTTAAAGATTATTGTAAGTTAAGACATAAATTAATTCCTTATATATATACGGAAAGTTATAAATATCATAAGACTTGTCTTCCTTTAGTGGAACCTTTATATTATTACTATCCGGAAATATTTGATGAGCCAGACTATCGAAATGAATATTATTTTGGTAGTGAATTACTCGTGTCACCAATTACTAAGCCTAAAGATCCAATAATGAATCGGGCTGTGGAAAAAATATTTATCCCTAAAGGAATATGGTATGATTTTAAAACAGGTAAAAAATTTATGGGGGGAAAACGTTATGTAACATTTTATAAGGATGAAGACTATCCGGTATTTGCTAAAGCTGGTTCAATTATTCCTCTTAGTAAATTAGATGATAATATTAATAATACTAATCCACCTAGAAGAATGGAAATTGATGTTTTTCCTGGTAAAAGTAATACTTATCGTTTATATGAAGATGATGGTATATCTTCTCTATATGAAGAAGGATACTTTATTATAACAGCGATTGATTTTAATTATGCCAAAGATAACTATACTTTATCTTTACAACCAATTGAGGGTAAAACGGGAATAATCCCTAAAGAAAGAGATTATTTAATTCGGTTTAGAAATATTAGAATACCGGAGAAAATCAATGTTAGTATTAATGATGAAATAATAACTGATTTTGAATCATATCCATCTGATAATGATTTTATCGTTGAAGTTAAAAATGTCGATACTAGAAAACAATTAGTAGTTAATTGTACAGGTAATAATATTGAATTAGATGCGGTTAGAATTATTAATGAAGATATTAATGAAATTATTAATGATTTAAAAATAGAAACATTATTAAAAGAAAAAATTGCCGCGATTGTTTTTAGTGATTTACCAATAAACAAAAAAAGAATCGCTATAAGAAAATTGAAAAAAGCTGGTTTAAATGAATTATTTATTAAAATGTTTATTAAACTTCTTGAATATATTGAAAAAATTTAATATAATACTACTAGATTTTTAATTTAATAGATTAAAAAATTTAAACAGTTGAACAAAGAGTAGTAATAATATGATTTTTAAAAAGAGAGTTAGTGGTAGGTGTAAACTAATAAAAAGTATTATGAACTTGCTTTGGGATGTTATTGGTTAGTTACCTTTATCAACTTTAAAGAAAAAATTAAGGTGGTACCGCGGGTAATTGCTCGCCCTTTAGGTATCATCTTTTTTGGTAGGAGGATTTTATGGGAACAATGAGTAGATTAGAAGCTGGCATTATATTTTTCTTTATTTTATTTTTAGTTGTTTTTTTCTTTGATTATTTCTTTGTAAAAAGAAGATATTTAAAAAGATTAAATGGTAAAAAGAAAAAGAAAAAAAATAAAAATAATGAATTAACAGAAATAGTTTATTTAGTTAACAAATTTAAATTAGATAAAAGTAGATTACCTTTAAATAAATTATGTTTAGTTTTTTCTTTAATTAATGCATTTATTATATCTTTAGTGGCTGTGTTAGTGCTTTTAATAGATACCTATATAATATTGCAATTAGTTATTGGTTTTGTTCTTTTAATTGCGCTTATTTATGCATTATATGAATTATTAGGAAGATATTTAGAAAGAAAAGGTTATGGTAAAAATGGAAAATAGTAAAATAGAAAAAAAATGGCAAGATATTTGGGAAAAAGAAGGGGTTTTTCATGCCATTAATGGTAGTGAAAAAGAAAAATATTATATATTAGTTGAATTTCCTTACCCATCTGGTCAAGGTTTACATGTCGGTCATGTTAGAAGTTATACAGCACTAGATGCTTATGCTAGATGTATGCGGATGAAAGGTTATAATGTTTTATTCCCAATGGGCTGGGATGCTTTTGGAGCACCAGCTGAACAATATGCAATTAAAAATCATATTCATCCTAAAATGGCAGTTAAAGATAATATTAAAACATTTAAAAATCAAATAAAATCTTTAGGTATTTCTTTTGATTGGACAAGAGAATTTTCAACAACTGACCCTGAATATTATAAATGGACGCAATGGCAATTTTTAAAATTCTATGAACATGGTATGGCATATAAAGCCAAAAAAGATATTAATTGGTGTCCTAATTGTAAGACTGGTTTATCTAATGAAGATTCTTCTGGTGGAGTTTGTGAAAGATGTGGAACAAAAGTAGTTCAAAAAGAAAAAGAACAATGGATGCTTAGAATGAGCGATTATTCTGAATCTTTAATTGAAGGTTTAAATGAGACACATTTTGCGGATAAAATTAAATTAGGTCAAATTAATTGGATAGGTAAAAGTATTGGAGCTGAAGTAGATTTTAAAATTAAAGATACAGATAAAATAATTAAAGTATATACAACAAGATGTGATACTTTATTTGGGGCTACTTTTATGGTTTTAGCGCCAGAACATCCTATTTTAAATGAATTAAAAGATAAAATTGAAAATTTTGATAAAGTCTTAGAATATCAAAAATTTGCTAAAGAGAAGACTACTTTTGAAAGAACAGAACTCCAAAAAGATAAAACTGGTGTTAAATTAGAAGGAATTGTAGCAAAAAATCCAGTTAATGATGCTTCTGTTGAGGTTTGGATCTCTGATTATGTTATGATGGGTTATGGAACGGGTGCTATTATGGCTGTTCCTGCTCATGATGAAAGAGATTATGATTTTGCTCAAAAATATAATATTCCTATTATTCAAGTGTTAGATGGCAAAGAAGATAATCCAGAAAAACCCGGTTTAATTACAGGTGATGGAATTCATCTTAATTCAGGTTTTCTTGATGGTTTAAATAAAGAAGACGCTATTCAAAAAATGCTAGAATTTTTAGAAAAAAATCATATCGGTTGTAAAAAAGTTAATTATCGTTTACAAGATTGGGTATTTTCAAGACAAAGATTCTGGGGAGAACCAATTCCTTTAGTTTACTGTGAAAAATGTGGTTGGGTTCCTGTACCAGAAAATGAACTTCCCGTTTTACTTCCAGATGTAGCCGAATATGAGCCAACTGATGATGGTGAAAGTCCGCTTGCTAAAATTAGTGATTGGGTTAATACAACTTGTCCTAAATGTGGAGGAAAAGCAAGAAGAGAAACAGATACTATGCCGAACTGGGCAGGATCTAGTTGGTATTTCTTAAGATATATGGATCCTCATAATGATACTGCCTTTGCATCACCTGAAGCTTTAAAATATTGGGGCAAAGTAGATTGGTATAATGGCGGAATGGAACATACAACTAGACATTTACTTTATGCTAGATTTTGGAATCAATTTTTACATAATATAGGATTAGTTCCCAATAGTGAACCTATTGATATTAGAGTATCACATGGAATGATTTTAGGGGCTAATAATGAAAAAATGAGTAAAAGCAAAGGTAATGTTGTAAACCCAGATGATATTGTAAAAGAGTATGGTGCTGATACTTTAAGATGTTATGAAATGTTTATTGGGGATTATGAAAAAGATGCAGCTTGGAGTACTGAATCTTTGAAAGGTTGTAAACGTTTCTTGGATAAAGTTGAAAGATTAGGCGAAAAACTAAACGATAAAAGTGGATATACTGATGAAACTATTATTCATAAAACAATTAAAAAAGTTACTTATGATTTACAAAATATGAAATATAACACAGTTGTATCATCTTTAATGATATTGGTCGGTTTTTTTGAAAAATGTGAATCAATTACTAAGGAAGATTATAGAACATTACTAATTCTTTTAAATCCAATCGCCCCACATATAACTGAAGAATTAAATGAAAAGTATAGTTTGGGTGAAATGCTTTGTAAAAGTAAATGGCCTTGTTATGATGAAGAAAAAACAATTGACAATAATATAACAATTGGGGTCCAAGTCAATGGTAAATTAAGAGGCTCAGTTGAAATTGTTAAAGATGAAGATAAAGAATCAGTAATAGAGAAAGCCAAAAAATGTGAAAATGTTATCAAACATTTAGAAGGTAAGGAAATTATTAAAACAATTGTTGTACCAAATAAAATAGTTAATATTGTTGTAAAATAGAATTCAATGAATTCTATTTTTTTGTCGAAAAATGGAGTACTAAAAATGTTTACAAAATAAAAGAAATAACGTTAAATAGATATTCGAAGTGTGAAGTGGCGCCGCTAAATCCAAATCAGGGGGTTACTCTTGGGCGGAGGTGGTAAGATGAAAGCAAGAACTTTGAATAAAGTATTGTTATTAATTATTTTGCTTTTGATTTTAGTAATACTAATTGATAAAACAAAAGACGCCTTTGTATTTATAATACATTAGCGTCAGTTCAAATTTTGGGTGGCGTGAACTCACGCTTCCTAATATTAAGTATAACCAAAAATAGAAAATAAAACAATCCCTTTTTACTTGACTAGGGGGGGGGTTATTGTATAATAAAATATATAAGAAGAATAATAAATAAAGAAGTGTAGAATATATGGCAAGAGAGAAGAAGAAAATAATCGATATAAAATTAATAATAGGAATATTATTCATGTTAGTATTACTTGTCGGGGCATCATATGCTTATTTTTCAGTTGAAGTAAATTCTACTGATTATAATAAAACAATAATAACAGGAAGTACAGAAGGTGTTTCAATTGCCAGTATTCAAAATCCAACCACGAAATTAAACTTAAATGTTGATGGTGCAGCCATGAGTTTGGATAACTTAGGAACAATCTATGCCGATGATGAAGAGAACTATGTCAAAACAAAAAGTGAAGGTTTTCATGATATAGGAGTAATAACTTTAAAAAACTCAGAAAAAGACGATAATATTTATAATTGCACAGCAAATGTTACCATAAGTATAGATAATGGTGCTAATAGTATATTAAATTATTTACAATCAGATGATTTAAAAGTATTCATAAGATGGGGAGTTTATCATGAAATAATAGATTTATCTACAATTAAAGACACAGGAAAAACAACAATGTCTATAAGTTTAGATATCGTAGGTAATGATAGTAAAAGTATCGAAGCATATATAGAATTAACAAATAAAGAGACAGACCAGAGTTATCTATCAGGAAAAGATATTAACATAGATATAGATACAACTGATTTAAAATGTGAGTTAACTGGAGAAAGAGCAGTTTATTTAGTTAGTACTGGCTGGGCTAATTCATTAGGGCAAAAAATGAGACATGCTAATGATATTAAGAATGTATATTTTGTCGACTATATAAATACAACTAATGCAGTAGAAGAACCAGTTGATTTAACAAATACTAGTACTCGAGATAAATATTATTCATCAGCAGGAAGTATAATTGGTTGGCTTGAAGAAATATCGAACGAGAATGAAGAAGAAACACAATATTACAATTTATATATTGGCTCACGTAAAAATTCAAGAATATATGCAACAAATATGTATTATTTTTATCTGGACATGAATAATTTAAGTAGTGTAAGTTATAATAACTTTTATACTGATGTTTTGACTTCTTTTTCTGAGTCATTTTATACCTGGGCCCACATTCATCCAGAAGCAAATTTTTTAGAATATAATGTGAGTGATTGGGATGTGGCCAATGCTAATAATGTATCAGCATTTCACGGTATGAGTTCGTTACAAAAATTAGATGTCAGTAATTTTAATACAAAAAATGCAACATCAATGTATAGTATGTTTAACGGAGCAAAATCAATAACAGCGCTAGACGTATCAAATTTTAATACAATGAAAGTAACGGATATGTCAAATATGTTTGCGGGAATGAGTTCACTCACTGAATTAGACGTGAGTAGTTTTTATACAAGCAATGTAACAACAATGGCCGATATGTTTAGTGGAATAAGTAAACTTACAGAATTAGATGTTAGTAACTTTGATACACATAATGTAACAAGTATGTATTCTATGTTTCGAGGATTAACACTAATAACCGACTTGGATTTATCAAATTTTGATACAAAAAATGTAACAGATATGAGATATATGTTTAAAGATATGAGTTCATTAGAATATCTAGACTTAAGAAATGCTGAATTCAATCAAGTTATGGAATATGCTGGAATGTTTTCAAACATTAAAAAAGAAATAACTTTAATAGTAAAAGATGAAAAGAATAGAGAATGGATTCAAGAAAGGCTAAATGAAGCAGGTATAACTGGTAATGTATTATTACCAAGCGAAATTGATTCATAAATAAAACTTGTATCTAAAAATACTTTCATTTATAATATAAAAGTGAAAGGTGATTACCATGGAAAATACCACTTTACTTCCTGCTGATAGATATGTTGTTATTAATAAAACTATTTTATCAGATACTGATCGTAGTATAATTATTAATTTATATGAGCCTTTAGTAGGATCTTTAGGTATTTCTTTATATTTTACTTTATGGAATGATTTAGGATTATCTAATGTAATGAGTAAAGATCTTATCCATCACCATTTAATGGTTGTGTTAAAAAGTGGTATTGCGGAAATCAAAATGGCTCGTGAGTCACTAGAGGCCTTTGGACTTTTAAAAACTTATGTTAAAGCTGGTCCAATTAATGATTATGTTTACGAATTATATTCACCTTTAACACCACAAGAATTTTTTAATCATCCAATTTTAAATGTTGTTTTATATAATAATGTCGGAGATAGAGAATATGAAAATCTCAAAAATATTTATAAACTTATAAAATTTGATTTAAAAGATTATATGGAAATAACTAAAAAACTAGATGATGTTTATGATACTTCTCGATTTGTTTTGTCAAATGATTTACAAGATCGTAAATCAATGCCAATAATGGTTGATTCTAAAATAAATTTTGATGAAATAATAGCTAGTATTCCTAAAGGTATAATTAACGAAAGAACATTTAATAAAAAAACAAGAGAGTTAATAAATAATTTAGCGTTTATATATAATATTGATACTTTAAAAATGACTGAGCTTATTAGAAGTGTTTTAACTGAATATGGTAATATTGATAAAAATGGTTTAAGAATCGTAGCAAGAAAAGATTATCAATTTAAAAAAGGAAGTTTACCTACACTTGTATATAGAACTCAACCTGATTATTTAAAAAATCCTTTAGGAGATAACTCAAAAAGAGGAAGAATAATTGCAGTTTTTGAAAATACAACTCCCCATGATTTTTTGAAATATAAATATGGGGGAGTAGAGCCAACTATGCGCGATTTAAAATTACTTGAGCATCTTTTAATTGATTTAGAATTACCTCCTGCAGTTGTGAATGTTTTGATAGATTATGTATTAAGAAAGAATAATAATAAATTAACGGGAGCATATGTTGATACAATCGCAGCTCAATGGAAAAGATCAGGGTTAAAAACCGCAAGCGAAGCAATGTCTTTTGCTGAAAAAGAACATAAAAAGATGCAAAAGAAAGAGATTACTTATTCCAAGAAAATAGGTCCAGAAGTTGTAAAAACTCCAATTTGGTTTAATCAAAAGATTGAAGAAGAAAATTTAACGGAAGAAGAAGAAAAAGAATTAAAAGATTTATTAAAGGAGTTTAATTAGGATGGAAATAAAAGATAAAAAGAAATATAAAAGTAATCAAGAAAAAATATTTAAAGAAACATTAAAAAATGATGATTATAAAGCTTTAGTAAGAAAATTAAAAATAACGGAAGAAGAAGCTTTTAATAATACTATTAAGTTATGTGATTCTTTAGAAGAATTAGATCATTGTAAAAAATGTTCTAGTCTTTATGAATGTCAAAATAAAGTAAAAGGTTATGTTTATTTTCCTGAAGCAAAAGAAAGTCATCTTACTTTTTCCTATGTTCCTTGTAAATATCAAAAGCAAGCCCAAAAGTTAGCTATTTCTAAAAAAACAAGTGAAAGTATTTTAGAAAGTGCTAAATTAAAAGATATTAAAATTACTAAAAATAGAACAGAAGTTATTAAATGGCTTAAAAACTATTATGATAATTATAACCCTTATGTAACTAATAAAGGTCTTTATTTACATGGCAATTTTGGAACGGGTAAAACATTTTTATTGGCGGCATTATTAAATGAACTTAAATATAAATTTGGTATTACGACAGAAATAATTTATGTTCCGGAATTACTTAGAAAATTAAAAGAAGATTTGAGTTTAGTTGGCGATGAATTATATTATTTAGAAAATGTGGATATTTTATTATTAGATGATATAGGGGCTGAAAAAGTTACCGAATGGGGTAGAGATGAAATATTAGGTACTGTTTTACAAACAAGAATGAATAAAAGTATGCCAACATTTTTTACCTCTAATTTAACTATTTTAGAACTTGAAAAAAATTTAAGTATTACTAAAAATAGTGAAGATGTTATTAAAGCTAAAAGAATTATTGAAAGAATAAAATTTTTAACTGATGATATTGAACTTTTAGGAAATAATTATCGCGAAAAAGACACTGTTAAAAAATAATTTGTTTTTAACAGTTTTTTAATGGAATATCCAAAATAAGTAACTATTCAGACTAAGTCATGTTAAAACGAGAGCTTTATAAAAAGTGGCTCTCTTTTTAATTAAATAAAGTTTTG
>CANQYF010000019.1 GCA_947628075.1 uncultured Bacilli bacterium
TAAGGCATCAGACTTTGACTCTGACATTCCGTTGGTTCGAATCCAGCTGGGGCAGCCATCTTAATTGTCTCGTTAGCTCAGTCGGTAGAGCATTCGACTTTTAATCGAAGGGTCTGGAGTTCAAATCTCCAACGAGACACCAATTAGATTTCTTAAAAGTCCAGTATTTATGGGCTTTTTTCGTTGATAAGCAGTTTTAACTAATTTTTAATAAATTGATTAAAATAGGGTAATTTTAATCTCTACAACTAACACACAACTAACAAATATTAATATCTAATTTGATTAATTGTTGTAAATTTTTGTGCGTGTATGCCACTTTCGTAATATCATCTATTTCATGCCCTAAAATAAGTTTAGTACATATATCATTTACATTTATATTATCTAGTTTTATAGCTAAAGTATGTGGTTTTTCTAGGAGTTTTTTTACTCCATGCCTTTACTCGTTACAGCAAGTAGGGTTTTTTTTTTATTTAAATAAATTTACTATTTAATCTTCAAATTAAAAAGCTAGTCAAAATGACTAGCTTTGTCTATGCCTATCGGCACCTGTCGTAGTATAATACCATTTAGGTATGATACTGTCCAAGCATTTCTGCTCCTGTATTTATATACTACAATAATATTTTATTCTAGTCAAGTAATTTTATACAGTAAATTTTATACACCGTTTTGTGAGTTTTTAACATTAAATTGTATATTCTTTTAATATTTCATTTGCTATTTCTTCTAATTTTTCATCAGATAATCTTAATTTATTAATATAATCAAATTCATTTATTGGTTTTATAATTGACAGTTTACTTATTGTTTTCATATGTTCAACTATTGCATAAGATATAACGTTATCACGATTGCTATAATATTTTAAGCAATCTTTTATTTTCTTTTTTTTGTTATTATCTTCTGTATTTTCGTATAGATTATGTAATTTTTGTATTTCTTCGTCGTTAATTAAAATATTTCCTATATCAATACAAGTTTTATGTTTTTTAGAAGTTATTGGTATGACATGCAATATTGGATTATATGCCGTATCATTTTTAGATACAACAATTGCAAAATGATCTCCTGAAAATTCACTTCCAATATTTACACCAAATCTTACTCTTACGATTCTGCCTCGACCATATCTTTTAAAATATTTTGGTTTAGTGTTAATCTCATAAAGTAAAGTTTCACTCTCTTTTTAGTCTAGAATTTTCAAAATTTGTAAATTTATCTTTCAAATTCATATCTGATATTATGACATTGTTGCTATGTGTTTCTATCAATTTTTTATGTTTTGTTTCAATTGACATTTCATTTGTCATTTTATCACTTCCTATTCTAATAAAAATTTAATATATTTATCTGCTTCATTTAAGAAAATTCATAATTAAATCAATCATTATGCCTTTTTCCTTTGGATTAGATTCCGCTATTAGAAGAGTAATAGCCGTAAGAGTATTATTATCTATTACTTGCTTGTCTTCTTTGTAAAGTATTCTATTAACTTGTAAGAAGTAAATAAACATAGTCGCCGCTATTCTTTTGTTGCCATCTATAAATGCGTGATTTTTAACAGTTAAATAGAGTAGATTAGAGGCTTTTTCTTCAATAGTAGGATAAACATCTGTTCCATCAAAAGATTGATATATATCGTTTATAATAGACTTAAAATTGTTATCTCTTTCTAAAGCAAATAAACTACTTTCATTGTTAAATCTTAATTTGTCTATTACATTCATACATTCTTCATAGGTAATAACTTTTTCACTGTTTTTTCCTTTAATTTTCTTTAAAGTTCTATGGTCGTAATCATCTAACAAATCTAGGGCTTTAGAATATTCATTTATTACTTGTAATATTTCTTTTGTCTCATCTCCTGTTAATCTTTCATTACCACGACTGGCAATATCTAGCAATTTAACAGTTTTTTCCAAATAATCTAATCTTTTTTGATTAATAGCATATCCTTTAATCATATAGTCTTTAAGTATTTTATTAGCCCATTTTCGGAATATAATGCCACTTTGGGATTTAACTCTATAACCAACACTAATAATTACATCTAAATCATAGAACGGAACTAATTGCTTAACACCATCAACACGCATTTTTTGCGTGTTGTTATCTTTTTCTAATTCTCCATCTTTAAAGATATTATTAATGTGTTTTCTAATTGTCTTTTCATCTTTACTAAATAAAACAGCCATTTGATTAGCACTAAGCCATACAGTCTCATCTTGCATATTTACTTCTAATTTTACATTTTGATTTTCAAATAATATTATTTCATTTGTCATTTAAACACTTCCTATTCTAATAAAAATTTTATATATTAATCTGCATCATCTTCATATTTGTTTATATAAAAGGTAAGTAATAATACATATTGTTTAAAGTTTAAGCAAAACACAAAAAGTAATATTTTTGCTGATATCACACGAATGATTTTTAAACAATGGCCATTAGATATGTCAGTATTACTAGAATGCAAATATAATAAAATATTCTATTTCTATTAATACGGACTGAGGAAAAGTACCTAACAATAGATAACTTTAATTATTTATTATAATATATAGTGATATAGAAATCTATATAATTTTTACTAAATATACTTCAAAAAATCTTTTTTAATCTATGCTAACAGTAATTAAAAGCTTCATAAAAATCATCTAAAATTGAACTCTAACAAGGCGTTATTTTATATAAAAAACCATCTGTCTTGCAGATGATTAGTATTAAGAGCTTTTATTTTAAACTTTTTATTCTTTTGTTTGCGAATAAATCAATTTTACCTCTCGTATTTAGCTCTCTAGTATAATTATAGCTAAATTAATTTCAATGATGTCAAAGAAATATATAGGTTGACATATATATTTACAAAAAAATACCGATATATGACAAGTTAAAATAAAAAAAGAAAGTAAGAAAATATACTTATTAGACCTATAATATGGAACGAATAAAAAGAAAAAATTTTAATATAGTTGATTTTTTCTAGATGTTGTAATATAATGTTAATGCATTGGGAATCCGTGCACCCATAGCTCAATTGGATAGAGCGTTAGACTACGGATCTAAAGGCTGGGGGTTCGACTCCCTCTGGGTGCACCATAACGAGAAGTAGCACAGCTTGGTAGTGCGCGTGGTTTGGGACCATGAGGTCGCAGGTTCGAATCCTGTCTTCTCGACCATTTAAAAATTAGATACGTTGAAAAACGTATTTTTTTTAGATATTTTGGCAACATTTGTCGAATATATTTATTAATTTTAAAAATTTGCTATTATTACCTTAGGTGATAATATGCGCGTAGATTTTATGATTAATGAATTATTGAAGAAGGTTGAGTATGCCAGTATTTGGATAGATACGATTAATCTTAAAGACCTTGACAAGAAAAGCACTAATCGTTTATAATTTTCATTGTTAGAAGGTGTTAAAAATGTATAACGATCGAATTTATTTAACTCCGCAAGATATTTTAGAAAAGGAATTTAAAATTGATGCTCGAGGTTATAGGCCTCAAGAAGTTGATAAATTTCTTGATATGGTTATTCGTGATTATACAGAATACATTTCTACAATAAAAAAATTAGAGAAGAACATTAAAGATTTAACTGAGGATAATAGTAAGTTAAAACAAGAAATTAGATCTTTAAATGAAGAATTAGAATTTAAAAAGACAAACGAATCTAATACTCATAATTTAACCAATGTTGATTTATTAAAAAGAATCAGTCAATTGGAAAAAGTAGTATACGGAAAAGAAGAAGAATAATATTTAGACAAATGCTGCATTAATAAGTAATGTAGAGGAAAGTCCATGCTCACACAATCTGCGATGATTGTAGTGTTCGTGCTAAAGGAATTAATAACTTTAGGTAGTATAACTAACGGCGTTGAAATTAGCTTTTAAGTTAAGAGTAAATATAAAGTGCCACAGAAACGTAGTTGTTTAGTGATAAACAAATGAAACGCGGTAAACCCCACGAGTGAGAAACCCAAATTATGGTAGGGGAACTTAAAAAAACAGAACTGAATGTTTTTTAAGATGCAAATGCATAGATAAATATTTGTCACTCATTTTGAGTACAGAACATGGCTTATTAATATTATTTTTTTTAGTTTAAGGAGTGAATTTTTTGGAAGAAATTGCTGAACTTTTAAAAAGTACAAGAGAAGAATCAGGAATTGAATTAAGTGAAGTTAGCAAAGACTTAAATATTAATGAAATTATTTTAACAAATATTGAAGAAGGTAAAATAGGTTCATTTAAAGATATTTTTACTTTAAAAGAACAAATTGCTGAATATGCTAAATATTTAGGACTTGATGCTAATAAATTACTTGAAGATTTCAATGAATATTTATTTGAATATACTTCAAAAATACCGGTAAAGGATTTAGAAAAAACAATTGAATTAAATACTAAAGAAATAAATGAGAAAATAGCATCGCCATATACTAATTCCAAACCAAAAAGTAAAAAGGGCATATATGTTATAGCGTATATTTTATTATTATTTTTAGTTCTATTAGCTATATTTTGGTCAATAAATCAAATCACAGTAGATAAGAAAAGTGCTTATGTGGTAAGTTATAGAAAGTAGTGATAAAATGAAAATGAATTTACCTAATAAAATTACAATTGTAAGAATTATTTTAGCGGTTTTAATGTTAGTCTTATTAATGGTGCCTTGGCACGATTTAAATATTGAATTTCCAATATATTTAGTTAGTGGTGAAACATTAAACTTAAAATATATAATTGCTGGTATTATTTTTGTTGTCGCATCATTAACTGATTTTCTAGATGGTTATCTAGCTAGAAGCCGAAATATGGTGACGGATTTTGGTAAAGTTGCAGATGCAATAGCTGATAAAGTTTTAGTCAATGGTCTTTTAATTATATTAGCTTATGATAGACTTATTCCTGTATTAATACCAGTAGTTATAATAACTCGTGATATAATCGTCGATTCTTGTAAAATGATTAGTGGGAATAAAGGCAAGGTGGTGGCTGCAAGTTTCTTAGGTAAAGCTAAAACAATGTGCATGATGATAGGTTTAACTTTAGTCCTATTTAATAATATTCCATTTAACTATTTTAATTTTCCACTAGCAGATATATTGATATTAATAGCTACTTTACTATCAGTAGTAAGTGGGTGTCAATATTATTATAATTGTCGTGAGTTTTTGTTTCCAAAAGTTGACAATAAATAAAATGATAATAACTTAATTTAGCTTTAAATTAAGTTTTTTTTATGATAAACTTTAAGTAGTAGAGATGGTTGTATGCAAAGACACAAAACGTTAATAATTATAGGTGCTATTTTAATTTCAATATTATTATTAACAATTATTTTATGTTTTATTCCAAGTTTGACCATTACTTTAAATGGCGATGCCACAATGGCTTTAGAGGTAGGAAATTCTTACCAAGAATTAGGAGCAACAGCCCAAGTCGGTAATCTTTTTCAAAAAAGTAAAGTGGATGTCAAAATTGAGGGAACGGTTGATGTAGAAAAGCTGGGAAAATATACAATTACTTATAAAGCTAAAAATTTAAATATAACTAAAGAGGTTAAAAGAGTAGTCAATGTTGTTGACAAAGAAAAACCAACAATAACTCTAGATAAACCAGTTACAATGTGTAAAGATAAAAAAATTATTGATCTAAATGCTAAAGCCCAAGATAATTATGATAAAGATATTTCCGAAAATATCAAATATCGAGTTGATGGTGATTATATTTATATAATGGTGGAAGATAGTTCCCATAATAAAGCAGAAATAAAAGAAGAATTAAAATATATCGATAATGAGGCTCCGAAGATTACCTTAAAAGGGGATAAAACCATTTATTTAAATAAAGATGAAGCTTATGTAGAATATGGTGCCACTGCTAATGATTCTTGTGATGGAGTAATAACAAATAAGATAAAAATCGAAAGTAATGTTGATGTTAGTCAAGTTGGAAGTTATGAAGTAACATATAAAGTTACAGATCAAAATGGTAATGAAACCCAAACCAAAAGAAAAGTAAATGTCGTTTTAGATAAAGATAAAGTTAATGATGGAGTAATATATTTAACTTTTGATGATGGGCCTGGCCAATATACAGAACAAATTTTGGATATTTTAGCCCAAAATGATATTAAAGCAACATTTTTTGTAACTAGCCAATTTCCTAAATATCAAAGTTTAATAAAAAAAGAATATGAAGCCGGACATACAGTAGGTATTCATACTTATAGTCATAAGTGGACTATTTATAAAAGTGTAGATACTTACTTAGATGATTTTAATAAAATAGAAGCAATAGTTTATAATGAAACAGGTGTACATCCTACTATTTTCCGTTTTCCTGGTGGTAGTTCTAATACTGTTAGTAGAAAATATTGTAAAGGGATAATGACAGATTTAGCTAAAATTTTAACTTCAAAAGGATATACTTATTATGATTGGACTTTTGATAGTGGAGATACTAGTAAAAGTAAGAATTCCAAAGAAGATATTATTAAAACTGTTAAATCTTATTTAAAAGGAAATGGCGAATATATAATTTTGATGCATGATATTAAGAAAAACACTTTAGCGGCATTACCAGATATTATTAAGTATGCCAAGAGTATGGGTTATGTATTTAAACCTATAACTTCAGAAACTACGCCTAAACAATTTAAAATTGCTAATTGAAATAACCCATACCAATTAATAAATGTTTCATAAAATAAATTAGAAAGGAAAAGTTTTATGGAACAAAGTAAATTTGAATATAGTCAAGAAACAAATTATGAAGGTGCTATGAATATGAATAATATGAATATGGGAGCTGAAACTTCTTGTTGCAGTATGGAAATGCCTGCACAATCAATGATGTGCCCACCTATACAAGAATGTCCACAAGAAAGAGTTTGCCATCGTTATATCAATTATGAAGTACCTCATATAATGCCATGCAATACCAGAGTAATTAACCATCATATTTATAGACATACATATACGCCATGCTTTACAACTTGTGAAGAAAATGTCGTATCAAATGTTTATGATAGAAAATGTTATTTCTAAAAAATAATATTTCTTGGATTATTGATTAAATCAATAATCTTTTTATTTTTGCCCAAAAGCACTTGGCTAAATTATTTAAATAAGATATAATTATAATTAGTAGAAGGTGTAAAATGAAATTTTATGAAGATAAAAAAATTATAGGGCTTGGTGTAATTTTAGTCTTATTTACAGTTGTTTATTTTGTTGTTGCTAATAAATTATCTTATGCTTTTAGTGATGGCTTAGATAAAGAAGCTATGTATAATGATACAATAGAAATAATTACTAAAAGTGCAATAGCTTATGGTAATGATAATATTGATTTAATTAAAGAAAGTGAAAATAATACGATTTATCCTAAAGTTCAAGATTTAATTGATAATGGTTATTTAGTTGCAGATGAAAATGGTAATATTGTAAATCCAATAAATAATAATAAAATATTAAATTCTTATGGTTTGAAAATAAAATATGCTGATGGTAAAATTTCAGCGGAAGTAAATAGTAATTAAAATTTTTGGTAAAATTATTGTAAAATCTTCCTGAAAAGTTGTATTAACTAAAAATTATTTAGTAATATATTATTGTAAGGAGTGGTGATACATGTTATATCCATCTATTGATAAGTTACTTAATATTGTAGATTCCAAATATATGTTAGTTCATGTTGCCTCTAAGCGAAGTAAACAAATGTTAGAAACTTCTCATTATCAAATGCGTATTAGTGATTATCACAGTAAAAAAGACTTAGGTAGAGCACTTGAGGAATTAGAAAATGGTTTGATTAAAATCGTTAAAAAAAGTTAATTAACCCTTGATTATCTTTTAATACTATGTTAAGATAATCATGTTATTTGGGGGATTAGCTCAGCTGGCTAGAGCATCTGCCCTGCACGCAGAGGGTCGCGGGTTCGAATCCCACATCCTCCACCAAATTGTATTTTGCTCCGTATTTTACGGGGTTTTATTTTTAAAGGTATTAAATTATTAAGGAACATTAAAGTAAGACGAGAAAACCAAAAATATGAAATTCTTTGATTTAGATAATTTTACCTATGAATCAAAATGATCCAGATTTAATTGCAATTTATAGAAAAACATTAAACAAGAAATCTATATAATAAGAAACTTGAAAAAAGCTCATTTTGTGATAATATGTATTTAGCAAGAGAATTTGCATAAAATAAAAAAGGAAACATTCAGTTTCGTCAAGTTGAATGTCTACCATTAATTGTGTTAGGCACTTATTCTAACGAATGGGTGTCGTTTTTTTAGACACTAATTGTTATGAAAATAGGAAATTTATTGGTAACATAATGAAGTTTAAAAAGTAGTTTTTATTATTTATTAAATAGTAAGGAACTTTAGCACATTAAAAACCTTATTTGGTTTATACTAATAATATAAAATTTATATTTAATTGACATATAGAATATAAATACATATTGCTGAATTAAATTTTAAGTAGTATTATGAAATTAAGGTAGTGAAGAGATATGACAAATAAAAATTCGTTCTCAAAAAATAATAAAAAGACAAATAATGGTCCAAAGAAAAAAATCCCTAGTAATGCTTTTGTTATGAAAGTTTTAACTATTTTAGGAGTAGCAATGCTTTGTACTGGAGCAGTTTATTTAATGAATTATTTTTTTGTAAAGAAAAGTGATATTAAAATAAATATGTCTATGGACAAAAAAGTAGACTATATTTCTATAAATGGTAAAGATGAATTAATAACAACACAAAAATATATTAGTGATTTAGGTTATAATATGCGTTATGATATTAACAATTTTAGTGTTTTTAAATATAAATCTCAAGATATTTATAAGTATAATGATGAAGAAAAAATATTAGTTGTTGTTGAAAAATCCAGTGTTCCAAAAAATTGTAAAGAAGTAAAAAATGACACTGACTATAATAGTTGTGAAGTTAGCGTTGATAATTATACAAACGAAAATTATATATCTTACGATAATAAAACTTATAAAATTACAATAAAAGGCGCTAATGTTAATTCCTTTGAAAGTCAAATTCAAAGCAGAATTGATTATATGTTGAATTCCTTTGAAATTGCTAGTAATTAGGATATTCTAAGTTGAGGGGGGAAGTTTATGAAATATAATTATTTTAGTATTACTTTTTGGTTTAATTTAGTTGAAAATCACCAAATGTTGCTTGCTGATTTAAATAAAACTTTTGAAACTGAATTTGCCAGTTTTAATGTGTTAAATGAAGAAAGTGATAATTTATTAGTTCCAGTTGTATCAGGTGTAAATAAAAAACTGATGACTAATTTTTCATTTAGTAAAATTAATTTTCAATATAATATGGATCACGTTTCACAGGAAGATTTTGGATTATTTAAAGAAAAATGTTTAAAAATATACGAATTTTTTGAAAATAATAATATTATTATTTTACATTCAGCCATCTGTGTAAATGGTGAAATAGATGATGATAAAGCTTTTAATAAATTTATTAAAAGCACTTTAAATTCTAAGTTAATTACCAAAGATTTAATTGATGCTTCTTTAAAATTAGGCAAAAAGCATGAAGATTTATTTTATAAAATAATTACTTTATTAAATAAAAAACAAATTAAATTACCTCAAAAAGTTGATAAGAATGGTAATTTAATTCCAGTTCCCTTAATTTCTTGGAATGAAGCAAGTTTAGAAAAAGATATCGTTGAAATATCTTACGAAATTAATGATAAGTATTCATTTGATTTTACTAAGAATTATCATACAACGGAATTTTTTCTTAATAAAATGTTATATGTTTTAGAAAACGACTTAGAAAAAGATGTTAATAATTTAATTAAGAAAGGCATATTTTAATTAAATATTATTTTTAATATTTGCTTAAAAAATATGCCTTTTTGATTTAAATAAATTTTTTTATCTTGTAAATTTAAATAATTAATTTTTCCCTCAATTGTTCTAATTAAACCATCGTAATAGTAATCAATTTTAACATTAAGTTTCATTTCATATGCTTCTAAAATTTCTTCTTCAATAATATTTAATTGATCATCCGAAAGAATGGGATATTTTTGGCGATTTTTTTCTTTATTAATATCATTTAAAATTATGGTTGAATCAAAGCAAGAATTAAAAGGTTGCCATTTGATGATACCTCGATCTTTATAATTCATGAATAATGACCTCCCACTTTTTTATTTCTTTCAATCGCAGTCGAATCTTCTAATAGAGAAGATGCTTTTAAAATACTATTTTTTCCAAATTTATCTTTAATTTCATCTATTGTATTATCAATACCGTTATTTTTTTGTTCTTCATTTTTAGTGAATAAATTTAATTGAATACTTTCTTTTTTGACTAAATTACCACAACTGATAGTAACTTTACGAATAGGTAAATCTTCATAAAATTTATCAAAAATATTAAGACAATTTTGGTATATTTCGTAGGATATATCAGTTGGATTATCTAGTTTTATAGTGTGAAAAAAGCCTCCGCCTACATTTTTAGAGTAGCCAATACCTAATCCAATATTTTGAGCTTGCTTATTATTTTTTCTTAACCGGTAAGTTAAAATGTCAATCATTTCAGCAATTATTAATTTAATATTATCGCCATTATAGTCTTTAAATAAAACTTGAGAATGACTATATGATTCTGATTTACTTAATTTTTTATAATCCGAAATCTTACTAGTATCGATTCCATTAGCGTGATTCCATAATTCTAAACCCATAATACCAAATTTATCTTTTAAATAATTTTGATCACTTCTAGCTAAATCACCTACATTAAAAATTCCTAATTTATTTAAATTTTTTTCCATGCGAGGTCCAATTCCCCACATTTTAGAAAGTGGTTTTATTTGCCATAGTTTAGTTTCAATGTCTTCTTTTGTCCATTTGGCTATATTATTAGGTCTATGTTTGGCTTCAATATCCATTGCTACTTTAGCTAAAAGCATGTTATAACTAATCCCACAAGTAGCGGTTAATTTTGTTTTTTGATAAATAGTATCTAAAATATCTTTAGCTAGTTCTTCATCTGTTTTTTTATACATTTTTAAATAATTAGTAACGTCTAAAAAACATTCATCAATAGAATAGATAAATAAATCATCTTCACTAATAAAATCTAAATAAATACTGATAACTTCTTTACTTTTGGCTATATATAAACTCATGCGTGGTTTAGCAATAAAATATTTTATATTATGAGGTATTTCATAAAGTCTCCCCCGTGATTTAACCCCTTTATTTTTTAAATAAGGAGTAACTGCTAGAGTAATTGCCCCGTTGCCTTGGGTAGGGTTAGCTACTACCAAAGGATAGGTAAAAGGATCTAACCCTCTTTCAATACATTCACAAGAGGCAAAAAAACTTTTTAAATCAATACATAAAATGTTTCTTTTAATCAATTTAATTACCTCCTTATCAAACGTTTGTTTCAATTTAAATATAAATCATTAAGAGAAAATTTGCAATACCTATTTTTGGCAATTAAGTTAATCCTTTAAAGGATAGTACTTGTTAATTTAGGAGTAAATTATTATAATAAAATTATGAAGAAATTATTATTAAAATTAATTGCTATTTATCAAAGTATGCCTTTATCTAGTCATAGTAAATGTAAATATTATCCGACGTGTTCTAATTATGCGAAAGAAGCTATTACTAAATATGGTGCTATAAAAGGAACTTTTTTGAGTATTAAGCGTATTTTAAAATGTAATCCTTTCAGTAAGGGTGGCATTGACTTAGTTCCTTAATAAAGAAAAGTGATTGTCAAAATTAAGAAAAGGTGTTAGAATAAATTTGTAAATCTGTGATGGGAAACACGATTATTAAATAATATTTTTAAAGAGAGTTAATGGTTGGTGGAAATTAATAAAAAGTTTAATAATTACTATTCTCTAGAGAGTTTAATAAACTCCGGTGAAAAGCCGTTATTTAAATTAAGTAATAAAGGATGGTACCGTGCTTTAAGCACTCCTTAAGTATCATCCTTTTTATTTTAGAAAGAAGGATAAGATGCAAATAGAAGTATTTACGCAATCATCTATTAAATTAAGTGGTAGTAAAATTATTTATTTTGATCCATTTAAAATAGATAAAGAATATCATGATGCTGATTACGTTTTTATAACGCATGACCATTATGATCATTATGATGAGGAATCTATTAAAAAAGTAATCAAAAAAGAAACAGTAATTATCGCACCAAAAGTATTAAGTGAACAAATTAAAAAGTTTAATTTAGAAACTTTAATTGTTGAACCTAATCATGATTATCAATTAACAAATTTAACTTTTACCGCTTTACCAGCTTATAATATAGATAAAAAATTTCATCCTAAAGAAGCAGGCTATGTAGGATATTTAATAACTATTGATAAGACAGTTTACTATATTATGGGTGATACTGATGCTTTAGAAGAAAATAAAAATATAAAAACTGATATTTGTTTTATCCCAATCGGAGGAGTTTATACAATGGATGTAAAAGAAGCCGCCACCTATATTAATAACTTAAAACCTAAGAAAGCTATTCCTATTCATTATGGTAGTATAGTTGGTGATGTTAATTTAAAAGACGAATTTAAAAAATTAGTAAATAAAGAAATAGAAGTAGAAATATATATAAAAGAAGGAGAAGAAAAATGATAAATATTAAAGAAGATGAAAAATTAAGTATTTTAAACCATTCATGTGCTCATTTATTAGCTCAAGCTGTTAAACACTTATATCCGGAGGCTAAATTTTGGGTTGGCCCTGTAATTGAAGAAGGATTTTACTATGATATTGATTTAGGTGATAAAGTAATTAGTGATGAAGATATTCCAAAAATTGAACATGAAATGAAGAAAATTGCTAAAGATGGTAAGAGAATAGTAAGACATGAAATAAGTAAAGAGGAAGCTTTAGAAATGTTTAAAGATGATCCTTACAAACTAGATTTAATTAGTAGAATGGATGAGAGTGAAACAATTATATCTTGTTATACGCAAGGAGACTTTACTGATCTATGTCGGGGACCACATGTTGAAACAGTTAAAGAATTGAAATATTTTAAATTACTTAAATTTAGTGGAGCTTATTGGAAAGGCGATAAAAACAATAAAATGCTTCAAAGAATTTATGGTGTTTGTTTTCCAACTGAAGAAGAATTAAATAATTATTTACAAGAATTAGAAGAATCCGCTGAAAGAGACCATCGTAAAATAGGTAAAAATTTAGATATTTTTATGAATCATGATTTAGTTGGTAAAGGTATGCCTTTATGGCTTCCTAATGGAGCAATTATTCGTAAAGAATTAGAAAATTACATTTATAAGAAAGAACAAAAATTAGGTTATAAACATGTATATACGCCTTGTGTTGGCACTGTTAATTTATATAAAACTTCTGGTCATTGGGATCATTATAAAGAAAATATGTTTCCAGTAATGAAAGTTGATGAAGAAGAATTTGTTTTAAGACCAATGAATTGTCCTCATCATATGTTAGTTTATGGAAATACTCTTCATTCTTATCGTGATTTACCTATTAGAATTGGTGAATTTGCAACTGATTTTAGATATGAAGCTAGTGGAGCAGTTAAAGGATTAGAACGTGTTCGCTCAATGTGTCAAAATGATGCTCACCTTTTTGTAAGACCAGATCAAATTGGAGAAGAATTTAAAAAAGTTGTTGAACTTATTTTAGATGTTTATCATGATTTTGGCATTAAGGATTATAAATTTAGATTATCTTTAAGAGATAAGAATGATAAAGAAAAATATTTTGATGATGATAAAATGTGGAATGAAGCTGAAGATAAATTGAGAGAAGTTTTAAATAGTTTACATCTTGATTATTATGAAGCAATTGGGGAAGCAGCATTTTATGGCCCTAAATTGGATGTAGAAGTAAAACCAGCAGTGGGACCAGAAGTAACGCTCTCTACTTGTCAACTTGATTTCTTATTACCAAGAAGATTTGATCTTTCTTATATTGATTCCGATGGTAATAAACAAATTCCGGTTGTTTTACATAGAGCAATATTTGGAACTTTTGATAGATTTACTGCTTTCATTTTAGAAGAAACCAAAGGTGCTCTTCCTGTATGGCTTTCTCCCGTTCAAGTTAATATAATTCCGGTTAATAATGAATATCATTTAGAATATGCTAATAAAATTAAAGATTTATTAAATGATTATCGAGTTAAAATTGATGATCGAGAAGAAAAGCTTGGCTATAAAATGCGAGAAAGTGTTGTAAATAAAATACCTATTACTTTAATTTTAGGTCAAAAAGAAGTTGATAATAATACAATTAGTTATCGGCTTTATGGTAGTGAAGCAACTACGACAGTATCTAAAGAAGAATTTCTTGAATTTCTTAAAGATAGAATAAATAATAAAGAATAATTAGAAAGAAGTGAAATGATGAAGAAAATATTAATAATTATTTTATGTTTATTTTGTTTAGTGGGTTGTGCTAATAAAGAAGTAAAAAACACTGATGATAATAAAATAGAAGAAAAAGAAGAAATTAAATCTCAAAAGACATGTACACCTAAAAAATTTCAAGAAAAATATAAATATTTTTATGCTACAGAAGCAGAATGTCATAAAGAAGGAGAAAGTACAGCGTTTTTTGATATAACTGATAATGTTGATAATAGAGTATTTACAATTAATTGTGATAAAATAGTTGATGATTGTGGAACAACTTGGTATGGAGTTTCTTATAACATTTATGATCCTGAACATTCTACTCGTGATGATGGTGTAGTAGTGGTGCATTATTAAGGAGTAAAAAAATTAGAACTAATTAATTATTGTCAAATTTTAACTTATTTGCTAGAATACTAAATAAAAAGAGAGATTGGTATGCAAATAATTAATTTAACTAAAAGACAATTTGAAAAGTTAAAACCCCTGAATTTATCTTCTAGAGTACTAAATACAGAAGCTCAAATGTATTTTATGATGCATAAAGATAAATGGCATCAAACACCATCTGTTTTAAAAAAATTTTATCATGATAATGGTAAAGTTTTTGGCAATAAATTATATACTATTAATGCTTTATTAGATGCTAAAGATATAATTGGAATTGAAGAATTAGTAATGCCAGATAGCTTAGTTTCTATAAATAATGAATTAGTGGGATATGCAATGCCATATATACCAAATTATAATTTACGAGAGTTATTAGAGGCTCATGAAAATGATATTTCTTTGCAAACAAAAGTCTCTTATTTAAAAGAAGTAGGAATTATTTTAGAAAAAATGAAAAAAGTTAGAGAATACACGAATGTTAAAGATTTTTTCTTAAATGATATTCACGAAAATAATTTTATTTTAAATACTAAGACAAATAAAATTAATGCTGTTGATTTAGATAGTGCTAAAATTGGTAATAATCTTGCTTTTCCATCAAAATATTTAAGTTATGTGGGACCTCATACCTATGTGTCAAAATATGTTTTAGATGAAAATGAAATTGGTGGTTTTTATCAAGTGGATGAAAATACTGAAATATATTGTTATACAATTATGATTTTGCAATTTTTCTATGGTGATTATATGATAAATATGTCAGTCGCGGATTTTTATGTATATTTAGACTATTTAGCTCATATAGGAGTTTCTAAAGAAATAGTGGATATTTTTTCGAATATCTTTATTAATAAAGATAATATTAATCCTTATGAATATTTAGAAGAATTAATTCCATTTTATGGTAGAATGAATAAAAAAACATTTGAAAGAGTACGAAATAGATAAAAATGTTTGACAAAACATATAATATAGTGATAAACTAGTATTGTTTTAAAAAGGAAAGCGATTTATATCCACCTGATTACCACTTGGTAGTAGGTAAAAAGCCAATAGTTAAATTTAATAAATATGGTTTTTTAAGTGGGTATAAATACTCACTTTTTAATTTTTATGGAGGTGCTTTTTATAGCAAAAACAGATGAGCTACTTATAAATGACCAAATAAAAGTAGCAGAACTTATGGTAATTGGTCCTAATGGGGAAAAGATGGGTGTAAAACATTTAGAAGATGCCAAAACACTTGCGTCTTATGCCGGTTTAGATTTGGTTTTAATGAGTGAAAATAGTACACCAGCGGTAGCAAAAATAATGGATTATAATAAATATCGTTATGAACGTCAAAAGAAATTAAAAGAAGCTCAAAAAAAACAAAGAGAAAGTAATAAAGAAATTAAAGAATATCGTTTATCAGTTAGAATTGATGTTCATGATTTTGAAACTAGAAAAAGAAATGCCGAAGAGTATTTAAAAAAAGGACACAAAATTAAAGCTTTTATTAGATTTAAAGGTCGAGAAATGGCTCATACTGATTTAGGTAAAGATGTTTTAATGGAGTTTGCTAATTCATTAAGTGAAAGTAGTCAAATTGAAATTGAACCTAAATTAGAAGGTAGACAAATGTCTATATTATTAGCACCTAAAAAATAAGATAAAGAAGGAGAATAGTTATGGGAAAACAAAAAACACATAAAGCAAGTAGTAAAGTTTTCAAAGTTAAGAAAAATGGTACATTAACTTATAAAAAAGGTAATGGCAATCATAAGACAAGTAAAGATTCTTCTAAGGCAGTACGTCAAAGAAGAAATAAAGGAATTTTAGCGAAAGGAGAAGCTAGCAGATTAAAATCTGTTATCTAGGGGGAGAATATGGCAAGAGTTAAAGGTGGAAACGTTTCAAAAAATAGAAGACGTAAAGTTTTAAAACAAGCAAAAGGATATTTTGGAAGTAAACATAGATTATATAAAACAGCTCAAGAACAATTATTTCATAGTGGAGCTTATGCATTCAGAGATAGAAGACAAAATAAAAGAAATTTCCGTAAATTATGGATTACAAGAATTAACGCTGCTTGTCGTTTAAATGATATTAGTTATTCTAAATTTATTAATGGTTTAGATAAAGCTGGTATTACTATTAATCGTAAAATGCTATCTGAAATAGCTATTAATGATGCAGCTGGATTTACTAAATTAGTTAATGTTGCTAAAGATGCTTTAAATGGCAAAGTTACTGTAAAAGAAGAAGTTAAAGAAACAAAAACTGAAACTAAAAAGGTTGAAAGTAAAAAAGAAGATTTAACATCTAAAACATTAGCAGAATTAAAAACTATGGCTAAAGAAAAAGGAATTAAAGGTTATAGCACAATGAAAAAAGATGAATTACTAGAGAATTTAAAATAGTAATCTCTTTTTTATTTTTAATTTTT
>CANQYF010000020.1 GCA_947628075.1 uncultured Bacilli bacterium
AGTTTTTCTTTTCAACTTATCGCTTAAGCTTTACTGAACCCCCAGACTATCTGGGGGTTTTCTCATACAAAAAAGAATAATGTTATTTCTCATTATTCTCTTTTAGAATTTCTAATGCTCTATGCATTCTCATATCATATTTTACAATATCCAAATTACCATAAGCTTCGATTAACTCTTCTTTTTTAATACCATAATTATCAGCCATTTCTTGAGCTTTCTTTTCTACTTCTTTTTCAGTAAAGTCAATCTCTTCTTTTTCAGCAATTTCTTCAATTACATAACGATATTTAAGTCTTTTTATTGCTTCTGGTTCCATTTGTTTATGTAAATCTTCATGAGTAGTTCCAGTTATTTGATAATATTGATCAATTGTAATACCTTGAGATTGTAATTGCCTTGCATAACCATCAATCATACGATGTACTTCTTCTGATATAATTTCAGGATTGATTTCTACTTCTAAATTTTCAGCAGCTTTAGCAAGTAAATCTTCAACAAATTTATTTTCAATCTCTTCTTTTTTACGATCTTTAATAGTCTTTTCAACTTCTTTTTCAAATTCTTCTTTTGTTTTAATTTCTTCAAGACCTAAATCTTTATAAAAATCTTCATTAATTTCAGGTAATACTTTGGTCTTAATTTCATGAATTTTAACTTTAAAAGTAACTGGTTTATTTTTTAAATCTTCTACATAATTTTCTGGGAAAGTTAAATTTAAAGTGACTTCTTCATTTTCTTTTTTTCCAATAAGACCTTCTTCAAAGCCAGGAATAAAAGTATGAGAACCAATTTCTAATGGATAATTTTCTCCTTTTCCACCTTCAAGGGCTTTACCATCAACTTCACCATCAAAATCAATAACAACTGTATCGCCATTAGCAACTTCGCCATTTTCTTTAACAACTACTTCTGCTAATTCTTTTCTTAAATTATCAATTTCAGTTTTTAATTCTTCTTTAGATACTTTAACAGTTTCCTTTTTAACTCCTAAATCTTTATAAGAAGATAATTTAATTTCTGGCTTAGTAATAATTTTAAATTTAAAAATAATAGAAGCATCAGAAATACCGGTTACATCAACTGCTGGTTCAATAACTGGAGTTAAATTATTTTCTGCTAATAAATCTTTATAAGCAATATTAATTGCTTCATTTACAGCATCGGGATATAAAGATTCAATACCATATTTCTTTAAATAAACTTCTTTAGGAGCAGTTCCTTTTCTAAAACCATCTATTTTAATATCCTTATTGTTTTTTTTAAATGCATTATCTAGACATTTAGTCCATTTTTCGCCTTCTAATTTAATTTCAATTTCATGTACGTTTTTCATAGTTTTCCTTCTTTCAAAATACCACTTTATTATAACATAAGTTATATTTAAATGCTATTAATTTTTTCTTAAAACTCTAACATCGTTTTCTTCTTTAGATAACATAGCTAAATAGTCACCATGAATATCTAGAGAATTAGCTAAATTATATTGTGACACAATAGCATTATATTGATTTATTAAAGCTAACTTTTCTTTAGATGTTGCTTCTTTTTTATCCATTGTATTACTAATGATTAGAATTTGCGTAGGAATAGCCACTTTTTGATCATCAAAGTAACTACTTGGATTAGTTGGTGCAAATAAAGTTTCCACTACATATTTACCTAATAAATTAGGTGTTGAGAATCTATCTTGTAAAATTCCCATCATGAAATATGGACAATTTTGTTCATTGCTTTGAACATATAATAATTTTTCGGCATTACTAGTATGATTGCTATTTGTTCTATCTAAAAAGGTTTGTTTATCAAAATTTATTACCCCAAAATTAAAACGACTAAAATCAGATAATTGGGCAAAAATAGCACATTTAACCATTAAACGATAATAGTTAAATACTTTACCTTTATTTTCAAAATCATATTTTAATACAGCTTCCATATTATCTATTAATAATTTTAATAAATCATAAGCGCCACGTACTTCGTCAACACCAAGAACATTACTGCGGAAATCTTTATAATAATCCCCACTCAAGCTTTTAAAATCAATACCTAACATATGACAGACATTTTTAGGCATAATTTCAAAACTAAATTGTTTACCATCCGATAATATTATTTCATATTCTTTATCTTTATAATATTGTTCATAAAAATGAACTGCAGTAATCATTTTAGATGCGGCATTCTCGGAATAAGCTATTCCTGGATATGGCACTTTGTTTGCGCGAGATGTAACATATTCTAATTCTTTTAATGTAATCATAATAACCCCCCACTTAAAACGAATGCTGCTATTATACTATATCTATACAAAAATGTAAAGTTCATCCCAATTTTATCCCAACTTTAATCAAGAAAAAAGAAAAAAGCCTATATTAGGCTACTTTTAAAATTTTTATATTATAACCACCATTAGGGCTCTCGACATTAACTTCGTCGCCTTCTTTATGGCCTTTTATCGCAAGACCAATTGGAGATTCAACTGATATTTTATTATTGAAAGGATCAGCTTCAACTGAAGAAACAATTTTATATTCTTCTTCATCACCATCTTCGTCTTGAATAGTTACTATAGAGCCTATTCCAATACCACTACCCTTTTTACGAGTATCAACTATTTTACTATGTTCTAATTTATATTCTAATTCTTTAATTCTTGCTTCAATTTGCGCTTGGTCATTACGGGCAGCATCATAATCAGCATTTTCAGATAAATCACCCATTGCTCTAGCTTCTTTTAAAGCAATAATTACTTCTTTTCTCTTAACATTTTTTAATTCATTTAATTCATTTTCTAACTCTAAATAGCCATCAGCAGTTAGTTCGAAAAAATCTTCTTTTTTCATAAAAACATTTCTCCTTTTAATCAACTTACAAAATGATACTATAAAACATCTTTTTTGTCAAATAATTTTATACGCATCATGCTATAAGGGGAAATTGCCCCTGAAAAAGGCAAAAACACCTTCATTTTTGGATGTCTTGCCACCTCAATTGATGTCATATTTTCATCTAATATCGTACTTATAGTATATGTAAAAGGATCAAAATTAGGACCAATAAATTCAACGACATCGCCAACTTTAAAATAATTTCTTTGTTCTAATTCAATTAAGCCTTTTTCTTTATCATAGTCTAACACGATACCTAAAAAATCTTGATTACTTACTTCTGTACGGTCAGCAAAATAACTTTCATTTTCGGTAGGGAATTTATGGAAAAATTGAGGTGTTGTATCTCGATTAGCTACTCGATCTAAAACTTTTTCGAAATATTCTTTTTCATTTTCAGTAATGGTTTTATTTAAAATACTATCAATAATCTTTCTATAACACATAATAACTGTAGCTATATAATATACTGAACGCATACGACCTTCAATTTTAAAAGATTGAACCCCAATATTTATCATATCTTCTAAATATTCAACCATATTTAAATCTTTACTCATAAGAGTAAAATCAGGATTATCTTCTGTTTTAAAAACCCAACGACAAATTTGTGCACAACCACCCCGATTAGAATCTCTTTTCGTACAATAATTGGATAAAACACATTTACCACTTACCGCTGTACACATTGCCCCATGAATAAAACACTCTAAAGAGGCATTTGTTTCTTTTTTAATTTTTATTATATCTTCTCTAGTTGCTTCCCTAGCTAACACAAATCTTTTAACTCCCATATTTTGCCAAAATTTAATAGCTTTATAATTTAAAGTACTAGCTTGGGTTGATAAAATAACTTCTAGATCATTTTGAAGAGCTAATTTTACTCCCACTATATCACTAACAATGACTGCGTCAACATTTAATTCTTTTAATTTCTTTAAATAATCTTCTAAACCAATTAAATTTTGATCATGAAAAACTATATTTACGGTTACATAAATTTTTTTATTTAATTTATGAGCAAACTCACAAGCAAGTTTTATTTCTTCAATTGTAAAATTCTTCGTATTTGCTCTTAAACTATAATCTTTGCCCCCAATATATACAGCATCAGCGCCATATAATAGAGCAATTTTTAAGCGTTCTAAATCACCAGCTGGTGCTAATAACTCAATCATCTGAATCACCCTTTAATTTATAAATTGTTTCTTGATATAAAAAACCAGTATCAGTTGATAAATCACTCTTTCCTTTTAGAATATTGGCAAGTTCTTTAACACTTAAAAAAGTATTCATTATTAAATAATATTGACAAGGTAAATCTAAAAGTTCTAATCCATTATATAATGGTAAATGATAGAGTACAGTTCCAAATTCATTTTCATAAACTAAAAATTCATTATTATCATTAACAATTTTCATCGGATTTTTGGCCTTAACTTTATGATAATTTTGATAATTACTTATTAAATGTCTTCGGGAATACATAGCTTGCAAATAACCTAAAACCATTACGGTTAATTTATTAGGCATTTTATTAATAATATATTCTAATTCATTCTTCGTAATATCAGATGACACTACTACTGAATCAACATATTCCATATAAATTTTGATTGATTCTATATTAGTATTGAAATGATTTAAATATAATATTTTAATAATATCTAAATTCTTAACTAATTCTAAAACTCCTAAATCATCAAAAATAATTCCCATAATATTTGCGGGGATATTTTTTAAAATTTTTTCTAATTCTAAAATACTATTATTATCGAGTACTCTATTTATAAAAATAAAGCCTTTTTCTTTAATATCTGAAATTAAAAAAGTATTAGGTATGCCTACACAAAAATTTTGTAATGGATAAACAAAATTATTGATACCTAATCTTTTTAATTCTGAAATATCTTTTAAATCATTAATGGTTACTAATAACTCTTTATTTTTCATCTTTCCATACACTTACAGATAATCCATCACCAATATCATAGAAATCTGTTTTAAATTCTTCGTTATCCTTTAAAAAGTCAATATAGTTTTCTATTTTTTCAACTAATCCTTTTAAATTTTTACTTTCAATTTTATCACTCTTACCAACATAACCATGAAATTTTAAATTGTCAGTAATAATTGCCCCATCTTCTTTTAGAAAATATTTATATTTTTCAAAGAATTTTATATATTGCCCTTTAGCAGCATCAATAAATATTAAATCATATTTAACTTCTTCGGATAAATTAACATCTAAGGCGTCTTGAAATACAACATTGATTTTTTTATCCATTCCGCATCTTTTGACATTTTTTAAGCATTCCATATAACGTTCTTCATCACGTTCAATAGTTGTTACTAAAACATCATCTTTTGCACTTGCCATTAAAATAGCGGAATATCCAATCGCCGAACCTATCTCTAAAACACTTTTAACATTGTGTTCTTTTATATATTTCATTATAAATGCAATTGACTTTTTTTCAATAATTGGCACATTTTTTTCCTGTGCATAATCTTCCATTTCTAATATTAATTCTTTCATATATTACCACCTATACAGTTTTATAAGCTCTTGAAATTCTTGATAAGTTTTTGCAAAATGTAACTTACCATTTTCATCAGCGTAAAAATATAAATAATCCGTATTACTAGGATTTAAAGCAGCTTTTATTGATTTCTCACTTGGGCTTGAAATTGGTCCAACTGGTAAGCCTAAAAAACTGCTAACCCTAGTATTATATGCGTTTTTATTAGCTAAGTCAACCTCATTAAGCTCTTCCCCTAACGCTTTCCTTACCCCATAATAGGTTGTTACATCCATTCCTAGATTCATATTTTGAGCTAATCTTTTTCTTATTACTTGACTAACTATAGGGCGATCATCATTTTGCATTGTTTCATTTTCAATAATACTAGCCATCGTCAATATTTCATGACTTGTATAACCCGATTCTTTAATTAAATCACGATAATTATTTAAAATTTGTTCTGTTTTAGCAAGAGTTTTATCAAAAATATCCTCCAATTTAGCATTTTTAGAAAAAGAATAAGTAGCAGGAAAGACATAACCTTCTAAAGAATAATAAATATCACTATTTAAAATATCATCACTAACAAATTCATATTTGGAAATAAGACTTTTTAAATATTGTTGATCATTTAATAAATTTAATATTTCTTCTTCTTGATAACCAAAATTTTCTTCAATTTGTTTCATATAATCAGTTATTCTTTTACCTTCAATAAAAGTTATTTTAACTTCACTGGCATAAAGTTTACCTTCATCAAATCTTTTAAATATTTCTTGAACACTTTCGCTTCTATCAAGTTCATATGTTCCCGCTTGGACAATTAAATCTTTATGTAAAGATACATAAATAGCTGTCGCTATCTTACTTTTAATGATTCTTGCTTCATATAAGTTATTGATAACTTCTTTAGTACTTGTTCCTCTTGCAATGGTAAAATTAACTAAATCACTTTTATTACTAACACTAGTTAAACCATAAAAATAAAGACCTATTAATAATAAAATAATTATTAAAATACCTATTAAAATATATATTAATTTCTTTTTCATATAACTACCCATTTATTCTTTCTAAAATTTTATTTAACATCGCAATTTCTTCATCTTTTAATGATTTTAATTTATCAGAAACTACTTTTCCCCCATAATATTTTCCACTAATTTCATCTTGATAAATTAAATAATCTTCATTATTTTTTTCTAATCGTAATATTACTTTAAAGTTTCTTTCTTTACCTTTACTATTTTTTAATATCATTTTTTCACTCTTTTTAAATAACTTTCTAGTATTATAGCTGCCGCAATACTATCTAATTTCTTTTTGGTGTTTTTAAGATGTTCATTATTTAAATGAATAATATCTTCAGCACTCTTAGTTGTTAACCTTTCATCAATTAATTCAACTTTTATATTATTTTTTTCCAGTAATTTTTGAAAATTTAAACTTCTATTACCGGCAAAACCAATACTGCCATCCATATTTTTAGGAAGTCCTAAAACTACTAAACCAATTTCTTCTTCCTCTATAATTTTTTTAACAAGAGGAATAACACTTTCATAATCTTCACTTTGAAAATTAAGAGTCTTTAAAGGACTTACAAAAGTATTAGTTTTATCTGTAATACTTATTCCTAAGCTTTTAGTTCCTAAATCTAATCCTAAATAACGCATTTATTTACCTTCGTATGAATTTATTAAAGCCAGTAAAATTTCTTCTCTTTTTAAATTTTTTATTTTTTCTCTGGCTCCTTCGTAATTTGATATATAAGTTACATCACCAGTTAATAAATATCCTACTAATTGATTTTCAGCTTTATAACCTTTTTTTTCTAATGACAATATTACTTCATTTAAAGTTAGTAAAATCAATTCTTGCCTTAAAGCCGCAACATTAAATATACTAGTTTTATCCATATTACTACCCTTTCACTCTTAATAATTTTATCAAATTACTACCCTATTTTCAACTTATTTAAGATATAATGTTCTTTCCATCGAATATATATCCCACTTCGAATATTTTGCATATTCTAAAATATTAAGAATATAACTATCATACTCTTCTTTATTTAAAGTAGGTAATTTTAAATATAAATCGACAACAGCCATTTGCATTTCACTAATATTTCCTTTAGTTTTATCTATCATTAATTGAATAGTTTCAGGTTTTAAAATAAATTTAATACTTGGAATTAACTTTTTTTCGCTTTGTAAATATTTTTTCGTAAAAATATATCTATCTAAAATTTCAGTAACATTTTTGACATCTAAATTATATTGCACTGGTATAACTTTACCATTTTGGTTTAAAAATGCCATTTTCTCTTCATCTTCTTCGACAGTTAAATCAGAAACTGTAGCAATTATTTGCATTTTCTTTGAAAGTAATTTATAAACAAATTTTTGATATCTACGACTTGAGGAACCAGATTTATCAAATTCATCTATAATAACAGTTAATTTTTCATAGCCTAAAGAATTTAAAGTTAAATCTAAAAAATGATCTAATAAAAGTAAAGCATTCTCATAATATTTTTTATCTAAGTATTGGGTTATTGCTTTAGGATTATAGCCAAAACTTAAAATATTAATTCTTTTTAATATTTCTTTCACAATGAAAGAAAATTTACTGAATTTGTTTTCGTAAATAAGGGGATATGTCTCTTCAATAAATAAAAGCATTTTCTTAAGTAAAAGACAAGTATGATATAAATTAAATACTTCTTCATTAGGTAAATGAATATATTCTCCAATACCAACACTTCCCATAATTATAGCCTCATTTGGTCTTTTTTCTTTTTCATAAGCTTTAATTATAGTTGTTTTTCCACTTCCAGGTCCCCCTAAAAGAAAAATGTTCTCATTTTCCTTATGCATTGTATCAAGAATGCCATCAACTGGTGGCATATAAATTGTCTTATTTTCTATTTCTAAATTTGTCATAATCTAAACTTCCTTTTTTTAAGCCTTTGTTATTATAACAAAGATCTATATAAGAAGTAAACCTTAAAGTAAAAATGTTAAATATTTAAATAAAAATGGAGATAAAAAATAAATGATTATATTAATAAATAAAATTATGACTAATAAATATAAAGCATTTTTAAAATAAAGTATAATTTTATCTTTAATATTACTATCATTTTTATATATAATTAAACCAATCATAAGTCTACTAATATTCATGATTTTATAAACAAAAAATAACATAATTATTAAAGTTAAAAATTTATTTACAAATAAATAAGCAATAATATAAAGTAATCCCTTTAATTTAAAAGTAACTAGAAAAATATTTAAAAGAAACCCAATTGTAATGCCCTCATAAAATAAATAGAAAATAGCCAGTGGTAAACCAATTACTAAAAATGCTAATACGATTAAAAGTGACATAATAACTAAATCTTTAATAACAGCATTGGAAGTAAACACTTTAGTAGTAATTAGAGTTTCTTTAATATTATTTTGAATACTTAAAGGTAAAAAATGATAATATAAAACGCCAAGTAAAACTCCTAATAATAAAACAACAATTACAAAAATTAAATACTTCTTATGTGCTACAATTTTAGTCTGCATATTCTTCACCACTTAAGAATATGCAAAAACTCTTTTAAAAATTCCTTTATTGTGTTATATTTTTTATATAACAAAGGTGGGATATTTATGAATAAAAAAACTAAAAAAATTTTAGTCTGGGTTATGTTATTATTAATGATAGCAAGCTTCGTTTCAACTGTTATTATCTATTTTTTAAGATAGAAAGAAAAAAATTAATAAGTTTTTAAATTTATCTAAAAATATAAACATTATAACGGCAGAAGATATTAAAAATGGACCATATGGAAGTTCATTTTTTTTCTTTAAAAATAAATTTGCCAAAGCATATGGTAATGCCAAAAAAGATGCAAATATTAAACTTATTAGATATAATCTAAAGCCAATATAAGGATAACCTAAAATAAGTCCCATCACAAAGGCAAGTTTAATATCTCCGCCTCCAAGTGATTCCCGTTTATAAATTTTATCTCCTAAAACTTTAATTAAAAACATTAATGCTACGGCAGATAAGCCGTAAATTATACTTATTCCCATTCCTTTAAAACCTATTTCAAAGTATTTTAAAGCAATAAGTAAAATACTACTTATTATTAATGGTGAATCTAAAATTACCATATATTTAAAATCACTAATAAAGATAATTAACGCTAAAGATATGCTGACTAAATATATTCCCAAACTTATATTTAAACCATAATATAAATAACCAATCAAAAATAAAACACCAGTTACAATTTCTATAATTAAATGCAATATATTAATTTTTTTATGACAATAATTACATTTACCTCTTTGCCAAAGATAAGAAAAAATAGGTATCATTTCATACCATTTTAACTGTGTATAACAACTATCACATCTACTTCTGCCCGTAAAAATATTTTCTTTTAAAGGAAGACGACTACCAATTACTAAGTAAAACGACCCCAAAATTGTTCCTACTAAAAATATAATAATTCCCATAATAACCTCATGCTACAATATTTTCATACATTCCAAACATTGGAATTACTACTGCAATAATTATACCACCAACGACAAAAGCTAATAAACTTATTAAGATAGGTTCAATAAATGATTTTAAATTATTAACAATACTTTTATGTAAGCCTTGATAATATTCACTTACTTTAGCTAACATACTATCAAGTTCACCGGTCGACTCACCCGTAACAATCATGTAATATGCTACATCTGGCACGGCCCAATGATCTTTAAATGCTTCTGATATTTTTTCGCCTTTTATAATGTTATTAATTGTCTTAAATAAAATATTTTTATATACTTCATTACGTGTAACTTTACTTAAAATATCAATACTTTCAGTAATAAAAACATTGTTTTTTAAAAGAGATGCAAATGTTTTTGTAAAAATAGCTAATTCATTATAAATGATTATATTTTTTATAACTGGTATATGCATTAAAATGACTTGAATGGTTTTGCGAAAAGCTTTAATATTTTTATAAGCTACTGCTAAAACAATAATTATTCCAAGAACAATACATATTATTGTTATTATATTAGCTTGTAAAAAATGACTCGTATTAATTATAAAAGCAGTCAAACCATTTATTTCTACTCCCGCTTCATCATAAATATCAACAAACTCGGGAATAATCCAAATCATTATTACAGTAATAACAATCAAAGAAAATACACCAACAATGGCAGGATATGTCATTGCACTTCTCATTTGTTTTTTGGTTTCAAATACTTCGGTGTAATAATTAGCCATATCTTCTAATGTTTCAATTAATGTTCCACTTGCTTCTGCTGCCTTAATCATATTTATTAATAAAGGCGGAAATAACGATTCTTGTTTTTCAAGGGCATTAGAAAATGATGAGCCTAAAGTAAGTTCATATGATATTGATTCAAAAGCTCTTTTTCTCGCTGTCCGACCTTTCATTTGTTTAGTTAAAATCTTAATTGCGTCATTTAATGTTATCCCTGCTTTTAAATAAGTCGATAATTGAGTAAGCCAAAATATTAATTCTTTGTTTGACAATTTTGGACTACCAATCGTTGTATCTTTATAAACAAAATTAATCCAAGGACTAGTTTTAATACTATAAACTTGGTAACCTTCATTAATTAAAAAAGCGTTTATATCAAGTTTAGATGAACCATTCATAGTTCCCACAATTATTTTGCCATCTTGATTTCTTACTTTAAAACGATATGCATTTACTTCTTTGCTCCTTGTAGCTCCTGCTGTTTGTAAATCTTTAAGCAATTCTTGATGCTCAATCTCTAACTTTTTTAATACCTTATCACTATATTTATAAACTTTCTTTTTTTCTTTTTTATTTTCAGTGGTATTAATATACCCAATGGCCTCTTTACTTCTTCTATAAGCTTTATCAAGCCGCCAACTAATGGCATTATATAGAAAAACAAATAAATCAAAAGTACATGCTTTAATTCCTATTATGGCATAATAAAAAATATAAAATATAACAAGCACTATATCTCTTAGAACGTCAATAATAGATAAAGAATTATGGGAAGATTTACTTGTTACATTATCCATTTATCACACCTCTTCTATATTCTTTTAAATTATATCATAATTATTTGAACGTTTCTAGTAGAAAGAAGCATAAAATATACTAGGTGATAAATATGTTTGGACCGAGAACTGTTTTTAGTGGTTTATCTTTTGGAAAAGTTCTGGGTGGTATCTCTAAAACTTTGGGAGTAGTAAACCAAATTATACCCCTTTATAAAGAAGCCAAACCCATGATTGATAATGCTCGGTCCGCAATCAGCATAATTAAAGAATTAGGAAATACGACCACAACTAAAATTATGAACAATACTTCTAAAAATCTAAAACCTATTAAAGAAAAATTACAAAACATGACAACTAATATTACCCCAAATGAAAAAGGCCCTACTTTTTTTCAATAAGACCTTTTAATATTCTACATTCTCTTTTTAGTTGCCATCTTTTTTTAAAGGGAACAATATTAATTAATTCTTTATTTTTATTGATTAAATATTCATAATATTCATCATTATTACTTATACCAAATTTTAATTCTTTTTTATTTAATTTTTGTTTTCCTTTTATACATAAGAGAATTATATAATAATGCCCTTTTTCCAAAACGGCTTGTTCATCAACAATTTTAAATCCCATTTTATTTAAAGAACTTCGTAAAAGATAATGTTCATTATTACTTGCTAATATTAATTTTGGTGGACATTTATCATTATTAATAATATCTAAAATAGTTTGCGTCCCTACCCCCGCAATAATGGCAGTATTAAAATTAACAGGAATATTGTTAAAACCATCACTAACAAAACATTTTATATCTAAATTGGCTTTTTTTATATTTGCTTCGGCTACTTTTAAGGCATTTTGGGAAATATCACTGGCATAAACTTCTTTACATAGCTTATTTTCCTTTAAATAAATACTTAAATAGCCATGATCACACCCAACATCTAGTACTATATCATTTTCAAGTACATCATCCGCAATTGCTTTTATTCTTTTACTTATCATAATTAATTATCTAAAAAATCTTTTAATTTTTTAGCTCTTGAAGGATGCCTTAATTTTCTTAAAGCTTTTGCTTCAATTTGTCTTATCCTTTCTCTTGTAACATTAAATCTTTTCCCTACATCTTCTAATGTATGGCAAATACCATCAATTAAGCCAAAACGTAACTCTAAAACCTCTTGTTCTCTTGGTTGTAAAGTTTGTAAAACTTCTTTTATTTCTTCTTTTAAAATTTCATTTTCTGTGTATTCCTCTGGTGACAGACTACCTTCATCTTTTAAGAAATCTCCTAAATGTGAATCATCCTCTTCCCCAATTGGAGTTTCTAGAGAAACTGGTTCTTGACTTATTTTCATAACTTCACGGACCTTTTCTACTGATATTCCCATTTTCTTAGCTATTTCTTCTTCGGAAGGCTCTCTATTTAACTCTAAGGTCATTTGTCTTTGCACTCTAACCATTTTATTAATTGTTTCAACCATATGAACTGGTACTCGAATGGTTCTCGCTTGATCTGCTAAAGCTCTCGTTATGGCTTGCCTTATCCACCATGTAGCATAAGTTGAAAATTTGTAACCTTTATCATAATCAAATTTTTCAACGGCTTTCATAAGGCCAATATTTCCTTCTTGAATTAAATCTAAAAATAGTAACCCTCTTCCGACGTATCTTTTAGCAATACTTACTACAAGACGTAAATTACTTTCAGCAAGTAATCTTTTGGCATCTTCATCACCATCAGCAATCCTTATACTAATATTCATTTCATCTTCACTAGAAAGTAGGCTAATTCGCCCAATTTCTTTTAAATACATTCTAACAGGATCATTTATATTTACATCTTTAGTAATTTCCGCATCATCTAAAATAACAGCCTCTTCTTCTAATCTTGTTAAATCTCCCCCATTAACATCGGCATCTTCGGCATCTTCAGCCGTAATAACCGATATTCCTGCTTCCACAAATGAGTTATATAATTCATCTAAAGTATCGCTATCTAACTCTAATCCTTTTAAAGCATTAGCTAACTCTTCAAAAGTTATAAAACCATTTTCTTTTCCTTTTTTAATTAATTCTTCTTTTCTTTCTTCAAATGTTTTAATTTCTACCATTATCTACACTTCCTTTTTTACTTCTAACATTTTTTTACTAATTGCTATTTGTTTATTAATACTTTCTAATTGTTCATTAATATCCGTTGAGGTATTAATTTTTTGCTTGATTTCTTTAATATTATCTTTTTTTATGATATTGTCAAGAGCATTAATATAATCTAAAAAGATTTTATCGTCTAAATCTTCAAAATTAACCCGGTTAGTAATATTATTGACTAAAACTTTTAAATTATCATCATTTTCAATATAACTTAAGAAGTCTGCTAAGTTAATTTTTTTATATTTATCAATATAATACTCTATTTCGGTAATTAAATCTCTTTCTTCTTTTTCTCTTAAAAAACCTAGTTTTTTATTAAATATAGTTAAATATTTAGCATCACTCATCATGTAGTAAAGAATATTATCGACACAAATTCTATATTTATCTTTGCTATTTATTTTTTTGACATTTGCTTTTATTTCTTTAATTTCTTTTTTTTCTTCTTTAAAGTTGGCTTCTTTTTTTAATGTTTCGTAATCTAAATGATATTCATCGCTTAATTTTTTTAAGGTTATCTCTTTCGTTAAATTATCAGCATTATCTAACATTTTTAGAACATCTTTTACATAAGTAATTAATTCTTCAGTATTATTTAAGTTTTTGTTTTCTTTTAAATATATTAATTTATAGTCAAAGTAATTTAAACTATTTTTTATAACTTCTCTAAATTTTTCAATACCATATTTAACAATATATTCATCGGGATCTTTAGCACCTTCTAAACGGACAACTTTACATAATACATTATTCTTGGTTAATTCATCTCCCACTTTAATTGTAGCATTAGCCCCTGCTTCATCATTATCTAACATTAAGATAATTGGCACTCTTAATTTTTTTAAAATATCCACTTGTTCATTCGTAATAGCAGTCCCCATTAAAGCTAAAACGTTTTTAATACCACTAGAATAAATTCTAATCGCATCCATATTTCCCTCTACTAATATAGCATATTTATTTTCTCTAATTGGATTCTTGGCATTATAATAATTAAAGATGATATCGCCTTTTTTATATATTGGCGTTTCTTTAGTATTTATGTATTTTGCCGATTTTTCATCATTAAATATACGCCCTGTATAACCAACAACTTTTCCTTCTAAATTAGTTAGTGGTATCATTATTCGATTAACAAAAATATCATACCCTTTAATTCCGTCTTTACCTATAAGCCCTAACTCATCTAATTTATTTAAGGGATAATTTTTTTTAGTTAAAACATTATATAAATATTTAGAATCATTTAAAGCATATCCTATTTTAAATTCTTTAATTATATCTTCGCCAATATTCCTTTTGGCTAAATATTCTTTCGCTTTAATTCCCTCTTTACTGTTTAAATTATTTTGCAAGATTTTAGTAACAAAATCCATAATTTCATACTCATATTTATATTTACTATCGGATGCTTGATTTAATGTAAAATCAACGGGAATTCCTACTTTATCAGCAACTTTTTTAACAGCTTCTAAATAGCCAATATTTTCATACTCTTTAACAAAGCTAAAAACATTACCCCCTTTACCACAAACAAAGCATTTGAATAATTGTCTTTCTTTTGAAACTGACATACTTGGTGTATGATCATCATGAAAAGGACAAATGCCAAAATAATTCTTGCCTTGCATTTTTAAAGGGATATAATCAGATATAATATTGACAATATCAGCAGAATTTCTTATCTCATTAATTTTATCTTCACTTATAAATTGCATATTCTTTACCCTCTAATTATATATATTTGCGCCTAAATAGTAATTTCCTTTTTTTCTTTTTAATTTTTTTATTTAAAACTTTGCAAATATCATACCAAAATCAAATAAAATGTCAATTAAAAAAAACCATATTCCTCTATGATTCTTCTACTTCATTTGGTAACAAAATGGTATAACTACTAAGCTTTAAAGTATCTTTATTATCTTCAAGCCACTTTCTATTTGCGTTGTCTTTTACTATTATTGTTTTATGATTATAGGAAAGAAAAAACATTTGGAAAAAGTCTGTTATTTTACTAAATTCAGCATTTCTCAAATCTAAATATTTAATTCCAGCCCCATAAAACATTCTGCCTATATTGGTTACATTATCTGTATTAAAATTTGATAAATCTAATGATGGCAAAGAAACACTACCAAACATACCATCCATATCTGTAACATTTCTAGTATCAAAACTGGACAAATTAAGTTCTTGTAATGATTTCATATTTAAAAACATGCTAGACATTTTTGTTACTTTACTAGTATTAAATTTTGATAGATTCAATTCTTTTACTTGACTAAGCCCGGCAAATATACCATTTAGGGATGTGACGTTGTTTGTATAAAAACTACTAACATCTAATTCTGTAAGTGAACTCATATCACGAAACATGTTTGACATACTTGTAACTTTCATGGTATTAAAATTGGATAAATCTAATTCAGTAAGTGAACTCATGCCAGCAAACATGTTATCCATTGTCGTTACATTTCTAGTATTTAAATTAGATATATTTAATTTTGTTAAATTTCCATTTCCATTTTCATTTCTAAACATTTCACCCATATGCGTAACTTTACTTGTATCAAAGGTTGATATATCTAATTCTTTTAAGTTGCCTAACCACATAAAAGCTCTATTCATAGATGTTACTACAAATAAATATTTTTAATATCTGTTGTATGGCCAATTTTAACGCCTAAGCCGTTATTCCAAGCAGTTCCAATTAAATAAACAGCTTTTTCACCAGTTAGTTCACATTTTAAATCTGTTGTATCTATATCTATATTGATATCTTTCAGAGAAAGATAACTTTGATCTTCATCTCTATTTGTTAATTCTATATATGTCTCTATACTTTTACTATTATTACCGACGATATCTAAACTTATTGG
>CANQYF010000021.1 GCA_947628075.1 uncultured Bacilli bacterium
AAAACTTTATTTAATTAAAAAGAGAGCCACTTTTTATAAAGCTCTCGTTTTAACATGACTTAGTCTGAATAGTTACAAATTGTACAAAAAATGTAGCAAAAAGTGTTGACAAAAATAGTAAAATCGATTAGGATATTAATCACCAATTCGAGAAATCTTGAATTGGTGCTAGTATCACACTAGTCAACCCCTTTTTATTCTTTGAGACCACAAGTTAACGTGGTCTCGTTTTTATTTATATTTCTTTTTTATTTCTTGCATTGTTAAATTACTCTTTACACTTCTAGTGTATTTTTTTATATCCATATAATTTTCATATTTATCGTGTTCTTTAATTAGTAAATAATTATTATCTTTAAAATTAACTAAAGCCCAACTCCCTTTTAATTTCTTGCCATGTAAAATAAACTTAAAAGATTTTTTATCATAATAAGTTATTTCATAATAACCGCGGTCCCAAAGCATTACTGTTCCCCCACCATATTCTCCAGGAGGTATAATCCCCTCAAAATTACGATAACTTAAAGGATGATCTTCTACCATTACTGCTAGTCTTTTATCTTGAGGATTATATGAGGGGCCTTTAGGTATTGCCCAACTTTTGAGTACTCCATCCATTTCTAAACGAAAATCATAATGATCATGGCTCGCCATATGATGTTGTACACAAAATTTTAATTTTTTATTACTTTTACTTTTTTTACCAACTGGCTCTTTAGTTTTTTGAAAGTTTCTTTTTTCATTATATTTTTTTAAACTCATATTAATACCTCTTATATTATTTTCAACTTTTTTTATAAATGTATTCGTAAAAATTGTAATTCTTTTTTGTATTGACAATATATTTATAATATATTGAATTTTACCTTAACATATGTTAATATTCAATTAGTAAGTGAGGTGTTAAAATTATGGCTAATATGTCCAATGCAATAAATATGAGCTTTAGAGTTGATAAAAATTTAAAGAAAGAAGCTGATACTCTTTTTAAAGCACTAGGTTTAAATACCAGTGTAGCTTTAAACATGTTTTTAACTCAAAGTGTTAGAGATCAAGCCTTACCTTTTACACCATCTAAAGAAATAAATGAAGAATGTAAATTGTGTAAGAAGTATACAAAACCAAACCGCAGTTTAAAAAGAGCATTAAAAGAAGCTGACGATATAATTTATGGAAAAAAAGAATCTAAAGCTTATCACAATGTTGAAGAATTAATCGAGGACCTAGAAAATGATTAACTTTAATATAACAAAGACAAAATATGCAATTCATATTACTTCCGATTTTAAAAACAGTTATAAAAAAATAACTAAACAAAAAAAAAGATAAAAGTAAGCTTATAAAAATATTAAAGTTACTTGCTGATGGCAAACCTTTAGATGCGCAATATCGTGACCACAATTTGCAAAATGATAAAAAACACTCAAATTGTAAGGAATGTCATATAGAACCAGACTGGTTATTGATTTACAAATATGACAATGATAATTTAATATTAATTTTAATGAATACTGGTAGTCATAGTGAAGTATTTAAAGTAATATAAAAGCACTCAAATTTGAGTGCTTATTTTTTATAGAAGTTTTTTATAATAATTGTATCTCTTAATTGCGTTTTCTTTTTGTAAATTTAATAGTTCTTTAGCTAATTTTTCATCTTTTATTTTTAATGCTTTAAATCTAACTTCATTATCTAAGAATTCTTCATATTTTGAAAAATCTGGTTCTTTACTATCAATATATAATTTTTCTAATTTTGGATCATAATGCATCAGTAAGGTATAACCAGCTAAAACCGCTAATTTTTGTTCACTTATAGAACATGATAACCCATTTTTTATGCCATGTTCAACACAAGGGGAATAAGCAATGATAATAGCAGGGCCATTATGAGCCATTGCTTCTTTAAATATTTTGATAGTATGCATAATATTACTTCCTAAAGAAATACTAGCTACATAACAATTTGGATAACTCATTGCAATCCTAAATAAATCTTTTTTGTAAGTTTTTTTACCAAAATCGGCAAATTCAGCAACAGCACCAATTTTACTTGATTTACTGGCTTGTCCTCCTGTGTTAGAATAAACTTCAGTATCTAACACTAAACATTTAACATTTTCATTTTGACTTAGCATATGATCTATGCCCCCAAAGCCAATGTCATAAGCCCAACCATCGCCACCAACAGCCCAGACTACTCTTTTAGGTAGATAAGATAAAAGGGGCTCAATTTCTAAAGGTAATTTTTCTTTTTTAAGATTATTATAAACTTCTTGGGTAATTTCATAATTATCCATATTATTTAGCCATTTATTAAATTCATTTTTAATATTTAAAGACATATTATCTAAATTATTAATTATTCTTTCTTTTAATATTTCTCTTTTATTTTGATATGAAAGATGCATTCCTAAAGCAAACTCTGCATTATCTTCAAATAAAGAATTGGCCCATGGAATACTATAAGGAGTTGAAGGGGCACTTCCCCCATAAATAGATGAACAACCCGTAGCGTTTGCAATTACTAATTCATCTTGAAATAATTGCGTAAGTAATTTGATATAAGAAGTTTCGCCACAGCCAGCACAAGCCCCCGAGAATTTAAATCTACTTTTCTCAAGGCTAGCTCCCTTCATTGTAAATTTATCTATTATTTTAGGATTTTCATGTTCTTCAAAATATTTTTGGACTATTTTTCTATTTACTTCACTACCATTACTATTAAAACTCAAAGCATTAGTTGGACAATTTTTAATGCATAAACCACAACCAGTACAATCATATTCACTTATTGCTAAATAATAATGATTTTTACCATCATCTAATTTTTTACCTTCATTTTCAGGTATAATAAGTGGTCTTATAACCCCATGAGGACAAACTATATTACATAATCCACATGATATACATTTTTCTTTATCCCATACTGGTACCTCATATGCGGTATTCCTTTTTTCATATTTTGTTAAATCCCAAGGAAAAGCACCATTTCTATATGGGAAAAGTTCACTAACTTTTAAAGTATTACCCATTCGACAATTAATTTTTTCAAAAATATTTTGTTCTTTTTTTTCTGAATCTTTTGTAATTTCTAACTTATCAAGTGTTTTTAATTCTAAAAGAGCATATTTTAAAGCATTTAAATTATTATTAATAACTTCTTCTCCTTTAGTAACAAAAGATGCTTTAATTAAATCAGTAACTTCATCATAATAATTATTTATTTTTAATAAATCCAATATAATAATTTCCATTATTTTATTAATCTTGCCCGCAATTTGATTTTGAAGAGCAATTTTAGAAGCATCGATATAATATACTTTGATATTTTTCTTCTTTATTATTTTCTTTAATTCATTATTAAAATATTCATTAAGTTCTATTTCATTTTTACTGGTATTCAAAAGTAATATACCATTTTCTTTTATATTTAAAAGGCAATCAAACTTATTAATATATTCTTCTTTAGTTATGACAACTATTTCGGGATTTTCCACATAAAATGGGGCGTTGATAGCGTTTTTACTCCATCTTAAATTAGAAACTGTGACTCCCCCACTTTTTTTAGAATCATATTCAAAATATCCTTGAACATAATAGTCATCTTTAGCTATTATTTTTAACATTTCTTTTGAAGCACTAACCATACCATCAGAGCCAAAACCATATATTTTGATTTCCTTAACGTTTAAATCAATATTATATGGATATTCTTCTAAGCTTAAATTAGTAAGATCGTCTTTTATACCAATTGTAAAATTATTTTTTAATTTATTTTCTAGCATTTTAAATACACTATAAATATCTTTAGGAGTCGTATTTTTACTTGCTAAACCAAAACGTCCTCCTACCACATTGATTTTTTTATTTTGAAGAGCACTTAAAACATCTAAATATAAAGGCTCTCCTATGCTTCCGGCTTCTTTAGTTCTATCTAAAACGGCAATATTTTTCACAGTTTTAGGTAAAGCATTTAAAAAATATTTATTACTAAATGGTCTATATAAATGAACATTTATAACCCCTACTTTAGCCCCTTTTTTATTTAAGTCATCAACAACTAATTTAATTGTGTCCACGACACTACCCATGGCAATTATAACATTTTTGGCCTTACTATCCCCATAATAATTAAATGGATGATAATTGGTTCCCATTATATTATTTATTTTTGTCATGTAAGTATTTACAATATCTGGCATATTATTATATAGTTCATTTCTAGCCTCTACTGATTGAAAATATATATCTTCATTTTCAGCTAAACCATATTGAACATTACAACCTACATTTAAACTTCTTTTTTTAAATTCTTCGATACTATCCCAAGGAATAATTTTAAGTAACTCCTCTTTTGGTAACTCATCTATAGTATTAAGTTCATGACTCGTTCTAAATCCATCAAAAAAATGAAGAAAAGGTAAACTTCCTTTTATTGCTGATAAATGAGCAACCGCAGCTAGATTTTGAGCATCAAAAACATTAGATGAAGAAAGCAAACAAAAACCAGTTTGTCTTGTGGCATAAATATCCGAGTGATCACCAAAAATAGATAATGCATGAGTAGCAACTGTTCGACTTGCAACATGAATAACACCAGGAAGACACTCACCCGCAATCTTATACATATTAGGTATCATTAATAATAAGCCTTGACTTGCTGTAAAAGTAGAAGCTAAAGAACCAGAAAGTAAAGCCCCATGCATAGTTCCTGCTGCTCCTGCTTCACTTTGCATTTCGATAACCCGAGGTCGAGAGTTATATAAATTTTTAAGCTCACTTTTCGTTAAAAAATCTATATTTGAAGCCATTGGACTAGAAGGTGTAATTGGATAAATACTACATACTTCACTAAATAAATATGCAATATTACTACATGCGGTATTACCATCAACTTGTTTTTTCATAAGATCACCTATTTAAATTATAGAATAAAAAAGAAAAATTTACTAGTAATATAAAATAGCAAAAATTATTTATTACTTATAAGTTAATTACAAAAATAAATTAAAAAAAGCTCATTATGAACTTTTATTTTTTATTTAATAATCCCTCTATTTTCATTAGTCTATTATATTTAGCAATTCTTTCTCCCCTACATACAGATCCTGTTTTTATAAAAGGTATTCCAAAACCAACTGCCAAATCAGCAATAAAAGTATCTTCAGTTTCTCCACTTCGATGACTAATAATTGTTTTATAATTATTTTTCTTAGCGGTCATTATTGTTTTAGTCATTTCGGAAATAGTGCCAATTTGATTAGCTTTTAATAAGATAGCATTCCCAGCTTCCATTTTAATTCCTATATCTAAGAGATTAGAGTTAGTACAAAAATAATCATCGCCAACCAGCATTACTTTTTCACCAATTAATTTGGTTAATACAGCTAAACTTTCTAAATCTTTCTCCTCAAATGGATCTTCAATACTAATTATTGGATAATTTCTTATAAGATTAATATAATATTTAATTAATTCATCACTAGTATATTCTTCTCCATCTATTTTATAAACTTTTTTACTAGAATCATATATTTCACTAGCAGCAACATCAAGCGCTAATAAAACGTCTTTTCCGGGATGATAGTTAGCATCGTTTATGGCATCCATTATTAAATCAAGAGCTTCAATAGTATTTTTTAAATTAGGAGCAAATCCCCCTTCATCCCCTACTCCAGTTGATAATCCCTTTTTCTTTAAATTATTTTTTAAAGTATGATAAATTTCACTTGCAGCTTGAATTCTTTTAGATTCACCTTTCATTATAGGCACAATCATAAACTCTTGGATATCCAAATTATTATCTGCATGTACACCACCATTAATGATATTAATCATAGGAATAGGCAAAGTTACTTTACCATATGTTATATACTCATATAATTCTTTATTTTGTAGTTTTGCTAGACACTTTAAACTAGCTAGGGAAACCGCTAACATAGCATTAGCACCTAACTTACTCTTATTTGGAGTTCCATCTAATTTTAATAAAGTTTTATCGACCGTAACTTGATCTATTTTTTGCCCAATTAGAGCTTGTCTTATAACAGTATTTACATTTTCAACTGCTTTTAAAACACCTTTTCCTAAATAACGGCTTTTATCATTATCTCTTAATTCTAATGCTTCTTTTTCACCGGTAGATGCTCCACTAGGAACAGAGGCAGTTGCTTTTATATTATTAGCTAGAATCATCTCAACTTCAATCGTAGGATTACCCCTACTATCAAGAATCTCTCTAGCCATGATATCTTTTATATTCATTAATTACCACCTACAATTTTAGTATACCCATCTTAAAAATAATTAACAATAAAAAAATAGATGTTTGACACATCTATTTTACTAAGCTATAAAGTGCTTTGCTCTTCTTCTTAAAAGAATAGTAATTACTAAATTCATTAAACCATAACCAAATAAACAAATACCTGTAACTGCAATAACATTTTCACTACTTGTGAAAAAGCAAATTATACCTAAAACTATAAACATAACACCTAAACCAGTCGTAATAATCCAACTTGATTCTTTAAATTTTTTTAAAAATATACCATAATTTATTCTTTGACCACCACTGATAATAAAATATATTCCTAACATTATCTTTAAAATATTACCAGTAAATAAAGATACTACACCAATTATCAAAAGTAAGATACCAAATATTAAATCATTATTGAATAAATCAATTTTATTTCTTTTAAAATAGGCAAAAATAGATGTACAACCAGATGATATTAATAACAATCCTGCTAAAATAGAAATTACCATTGTGCTTATGCTAGAATTTGTAAAAAATATAAGGCCTAAAATAATATAAACTATTGATAATCCCATTTCAATTAAAGTTACCGTATTAAATATTCCCTTAACTTCACCCAATATTTTTTCAAACATTTTTTATCACCCAATTAAATTATACACATAAAATCTTTCTTAATCAAGAAATTTATGATATAATACATCGTTAGATGAGGTGAGAGGCATGCATTTACAATTATTAAGTATCGAAGAATTTAATGATTTTCAAAAAAAACATTCTTTATCAAATATGTATCAAACAATAAATTATGCGATGTTAATGGCTGAAAATGGGTATGATTATGAATTGATTGGCTTATTGGATGCTAATAATAATATTAAGGCAGCATCTCTTATTTTACTTAAAACTATTGGTATTAAATGCTTGTATGGTTATGCACCTCGTGGGTTTCTAATTCAATACAATGATTACGATTTAGTTAAAACTTTTACGGAAGAGCTAAAAAAATATTTTTATGAAAAAAATGTTATTTTTATTAAATTAAATCCCAATATTATAATTGGAGAAGTAGAAAAAAATAATTATATTACTAAATATAATGAGAATAACCAAATTACGAATGTTTTAAAAACAAATGGATATAAAAAATTAGCTGACAATCTTTATTTTGAAGCTATGTTACCTAGATTTAATGCCATAATTAATTTAAAAGAATTTAATACTATAAATCTTAACAAAAATACTAAAAATAAAATAAAAAAGGGATTAAGAAAAGGATTAACTTTTACAAGAGTTGGTAGAGATAAGCTTTTATATTTTTCTAATTTAATGAAAGACTCTATAAATTATGGTGACTATTATTACCAAGATTATTATACAGTTTTTGATAAAAGCAATGATATAGATTTATTTTTAGTCAAAATTGATTATGATTCATATTTAAAAAACAGTCAATATTTTTATAATAAAGAACAAGAAAAAAACAACAAATTAAATAATCAATTAGTTATAAGTAGTAGAGAAAAAGTAATTAATGCTAAAATGAATAGCGATAAAAATTTATTAATCTATAAAAATGATATAATGGAAGCTACTAAAGGCTTACAAGAGCAAAAAGAAGAATATATAGCAGGGGCTTTAGTAATTAAACATAATAATATAGCTACAATTGTCTATAGTGCTTATAACAAAGATTATAAAAGATTTGCTCCCAATTATTTTTTACATTATAACATTATTAAATATTATCAAGAAAATTATGATTATTTAGATTTAAATGGTGTTGTAGGTGATTTTAAAAATCAAAATAATTATACAGGACTTAATAGATTTAAAATCGGATTTAACCCTCATATATATGAATATATTGGCGAATTTGATTTAGTAATAGAACCTAAAAGTTATGAAATTTTATTAAGAAATGGCATATTAGCTAAAGAATTTAAAAAATAGAGGTATTATCCTCCATTTCCCCATTGTTTTAAAATACATTCATATTGAGTCTCCGAAGATTGACCAAATTTATTAAAAATTTTAAATGTATGTATTCCTGGTGATACATATACTGAATATCTACAATCAGATTCTACCCCATCAATTAAACATTTATCAAATTGGGTATTATAATAAATATCTGTTGTATCTCTTATATCCATCGCACAATAGCCATCACTCATTCTTTGACTATCTTTTCTGACCTTGATTTTTGGTTCAATAGGATTAAAAGTATAACATTTTGTTATGCTTTTTTGATTTTGATGAGTATCTTCAATAGTTATATTAAAACAATTTTCTCCTACCTTAGTTTCAAATCTTTTACTTAAAATTGGTCCATAGCCAACAGCTTCACTTTCATATTCTTGATCATTTATCATAATTTTATATTTTTCAGCTCGTCCATTATTGGTTAATTTTTCACTATAACTAGCATCTGACCCATAAATCATCACATTATAATATAATCCACTATTTTCGGCTTTTAATTCCACATATATTTTATCTAATTCTTCTTTTGATTTTTCTTTATCACTTTTTTCTGGTGGTTGCAAAGATTCATTTTCATTATTGTTATTATTGCCACCATTGTTACTACTATTATTGCTAGAATTATTATTAGGTGTATCATTTACCAATGGATCATCATTTACATTTTCATTTTCACTAACTTCTTCAGAATCATTTGTAGCAAAATAATAGTAATATATTTCTCCAGTTTGACCGGTAAACTTACCATTATTAAAAGTAAAACTTGAATAATTATCATTAAAAGTGATTTCGGCCCTTTTCATTGTATACATACTTCCCATTGTAGTTGTTTGCATTTGTTTATAATAATCATGATACCAATGATAAGTTATTTCCAATATGCCATCATATTCAATAGCAAAATCTTTATCATTGGTAGTTGTATATTTACAAGTACCATTAGAATAAGCAGCTTGCATATAATTAGTTGTATATTGGCGATTGTTAAAGGCACTAAAATCAATCGTACAAATATTATTACTATAAAAGGTAATCGTGGCACTACTACCATTATTTAGTTTTATTAAATCATATTTTTGATAATATGGCTTATCTTCTTTAGTATTTTCTATTTGCTCATTCTTACTATCATTATCTTTATTTTTTAGTTTTCCATTTATAGACCAGATATTACCATAATCACCATTAAATTTATTACCTAAAATAGAAGTCATATAATGCTCTAAAGTTTTCTTATCTTTAATATGAAATGACATAACAGTATCAATATCGGTTCCTAAATATTGTTGAATTGAAGTAACTATTATATCTTTATCTTTTATTTCATAAGTACACGTACCATCAAATTTTCCACTGCTAGTTGCTCTTTCGCATGTACCATTTTTATAAAAAATATAATAACTATCATCATAAATATATTCTTTATCATAAGTTATAGGAGCTTTATTTAAAATTATACCTATAATAATTAAGATAAAAACGCAAAATAAAAGGCTAATTATGATGATCTTTTTCTTATTAGCCAATTTATTTATTTTAGAATCATTTTTACTCATACTACCAATCCTCATACTAAGAATATAATAACTCAAAAATTTAGTCAATCTTTTTATTTATAATTACATTTGAGGAGGAATTTCAATAGCTAAGATATCTAATAATATCTTATTAACTTTATATACTATCTTAGTTAAAGCTAGCCAAGATTCTCTTAAGTCTTCATCTTGTTCTTTTAATACAATATTTTCTGTATAAAATCTATTATAACTAGTAGTAATTTTATATAAATATTCAGTTATATCATTTAATGACATATTATTATAAGCACTTTCTAAAACTCGATCTAAATTATTTAAAGTAAGAATTATTTCGCGATCATACGCACCTTTTATTTTTTTAACTTTAGAATATTTTATATTAGCTTCATCTGCTTTAGCTAATAAGGATCTCATTCTAATAGTGGAATATAAAATATAAGGGCCTGTTTTACCTTCTAAATCACAAAATTTCTCTATATCAAAATTATAATCCGTCTCTCTATTTGGAAGCATATCTGCATATTTAATCGTAGCAATACCAATAATATCCGCAATTTCTTCTCTATTTTCTTTAATACTAGGATTCAATCTTTTTAAGCACTCATTTTTAACCATATTTAGTAAATCCATTAAACGCATAACACCGCCATCACGAGTTTTAAAAGGTTTACCATTACGACCATTCATGGTGCCAAAACCAATAAATTTAAGTTTAACATCTTCATCTGTAATTCCCGCTTTATAAGATGCTCTAAAAACTTGGGTAAAATGTAATTCTTGTCTTTTATCTGCCACATACCATATTTCATTTGGAACATAGTATTTCATTCTTTCATAAATTGTAGCTAGTTCCGTTGTACTATATAAAATACCTCCATCCGTTTTAACTAGTAACATTGGGGGAATTGCTAGTTTATCAGTAGGAAGAGAAACCGGAATAACTTTCGCCCCTTCACTTTCTTCAACGACATTTTTTTCTTGAAGATATTCTAATAATTCCGGTACATATTTTTCCGCATCTTTTTCCCCTTTATATAAATCAAAACTAGTATTCAATCTTTTATAAATGTTTTTAATATCTTTTTTAGACACCAACATTATTTGTTGCCATAAAAGAATAAGGCCTTTTTCATAATTTTGTAATCTACTGGTCATGGCTTGTGCTTCTTTTAAATATTCTTCATCTTCTTTAGCTTTATTAGAAGCATAAGGATATATTTCTTCTAATAATTCACTTGTAATATTTACCTCTGGATATTCTCCTTCATAATCTTTTTGGAAAAAAGGCCAATCAGGATTTCTTTTAGATAATTCAAGAAGAACCAACCCTAAAGGTCTACCCCAGTCTCCTAAATGTGTATCAGATATCGTTTCATAGCCAAGATAAACACATAATCTTTTTAAAGCCTCGCCAATATTGGCACTTCTTAAATGACCAACATGCAAAGTTTTAGCAACATTAGCACCACCATAATCAAAAAAGATAAAATTCTTTTTTTGTGGATATTCATAGTCATCTATATTAACAAAATCGATTAAAGCTTCATCACTAATGCTCATATTAATAAAACCAGGCCCTGCTACATTAACGTCTTTAAAAAATAAATCCTTATTTAATTTGTTTACTATTTCATCTGCAATAGAAACAGGATTTTTATGATAAGTTTTAGCTAAAGTCATCGCTCCATTGTATTGGTATTCCCCTAAGTCAGGACGATTAGATGACGTTACCACAATGCTTTCATTATCATAATTTAATTCTTTTAATACATTACTAATTTTTTCTTCAATTATTTTATAAAATTTTTTCATCCCTAAACCTCTGCTATATTTTATCAAATTATTTACTATATTACAAATAAAAAGAAGTATTAAACTTCTTCATTTACTACCTTTGTATTAGATATAACTTCGTGCAATCCTCTTTTATCTTTTCTGATAAGAATTAAGATAACACTTACCATATAAATTGCCATAAATGTATATGTTATTACTGAATTAGCTATTAAATAAGTATTACTACTCAATATAAATATTAAAATAGTATTTAAAATAAAAGGAATTAAACTACCAATAGTAAGATAATAAATAGGCAGAGATCTTAATAGATAATTACCTAAATTTAAGTTTTGATTATTATTACTTACTATTTTAATTTTCATTATTTTTTTGCCTATAGTTTGTCCTTTTGTAAATACAGGAAATAGAACAAAATAACCAAATAAGATTACAAAAGCACTAATGCTATAACTAATTCCATATTTAGATACTAAATAATAATTTTCGGTATTATTTTTTACCATTTCATCAGCTGTCATTTTACCATCATAGTATTCTTGTAATACTTCATTATATTTATTTGATGCCTCTAAATATTTATCATAATTAGGATTTATAAATCTTACTAAAGTAACTAGTGAAAAAATCAAAGATGCAATTAAAATGTCTAAAATATATGCACTTATTCTCTTTCCTAATTTTACATTATTATCTTTTTCCATATTTTCCCCTAACTTTTTGCGGTTAATTTAACATTAGTATTTTTTGTACTTCCATCTCTTACAAAAGTAATTTTGATGGTATCACCAACTTTATTTTTATATAGTTCATATCTAAAATAAGCAACATTGTTAATTTCTGTACCATTAATATGAGTAATGATATCGCCAACTTTTAAACCTGCTTTAGAAGCAGCACTATCACTATCAACACTTGTTATTAAAACACCAGTATTTTTATCATATTTTTGTAAATATTTGAAATAATCCCAATTCCATTGTGTTCTAGCTGTCTCAACATTAGCATAACCAACACCTAAATATGGATAATCAGTAATCTCACCATAAATTATTTGTTCTGCTTTTTCAACAACGGTTTCAATTGGTATAGCAAAGCCCATGCCTTCAACTCCAGTAGAACTTATTTTAGCTGATATTACTCCAATAACCTCACCATTTGAATTACATAATGGTCCCCCAGAATTACCACTGTTAACAGCAGCATCAGTTTGTAAAACATTCATAATATAATCATTTTCATTACCATTATTAATTGCTACTTCGACTAATCTTTCTTTTCCGGAAATGATTCCTCTTGTTACTGTCCAAGAATAGGCATAATCAAGTGGTGCTCCAATCGTAAATGTTGTATCTCCAACTCTTAATGCAGCTGTCTTACCAATCGGAACAGCTTCAACTCCATCTTTGGCATCTCCTTGTAATATAGCAATATCGGCGTATTTATCTCCCCCTAATAATCTTACTTCAGCTTCTTTGCCATCAGTATAAGTTACTTTAAAATTATCGCCATCAGCAATAACATGATGATTGGTTATAATATAAAATTTTCCTTTTTCTTCTTTATAGACAAAGCCGCTTCCTGATGCATATAAATTATTTCCTTTATAAGTAGAAACAATTACAACTGAGCCATAAACTTTTTCAACTGCATCAGCAATTCCTTCGTCAGTTACAGTTACATCTTTTTCAACCCTCGTAATAGTTTCTTGGAATATTGCAGGGAATTTATACATTATACCATATGCTAATAATACTCCTAATAACAAAATAAATATGGTATATACAATAATTTTTGTTTTATTATTTGCATTTTGTTTCATTTAATTCATCCTCACTATTTCTTTATAATTTAAGGGAAATCCCATTGCTTCTAAAACATTATTAATATCTATAGTTTCTAACTTACCATCTAATATATCTAACTCATAGCTAATCTCATGCATCATTAAGACAAAATCTTCTTCTTTTAAAATTTGTTTCATTATTATAATAATAGCAAATAGATCATTTATACCATAAATATATTCATCTTCCTCTTTAGGTATATTTAAAATATCATGGTACTTAGTTCCTTCGATTTTTTTATGTGGCTTATTATTAAAACATAAATCTTCATGAGCACATAAGTTGCGATAATTAGCTAGTAAAGGTAAATAATTAATTAGACTATGAACAGGTACATCATAGATAGCTGCTATCTCTTCTTGATCTTCTTTTTGTAAAATAGAATATAGCTCTCCCACTATCCCAAAGGATAAAACTTTCACTACAATCCATAATGGTATATATCCATAATTTACCATATAGTGACTTGTCGCAGCATGTTGTTTTCCGTTGACATTGATTTGCCTCTTCATTTTTCGTAATAGATCATTTATTTGGCGAGTCTTACTGTTATCTTTAACAAAGTTGTCAGCATTTAAATAATGCTGCTCTTTAAAACCATGATTTTTACTCATAACATACGATAAAATACTTTTTAAGTTGTTTTCTACTATTAAAATATTTTTAAAAAGTATGTTTCGAAGTTGACGGTCAAAATTAAATAACCCATATAGCTCTCTAAAGTTCGTCCCTGGTAAAAATTTTCGACTTCCGTCTGGTCTTAAAAATAAATGCCTGTAACCACTTAAAAAGAAATAATTTTCTCTCAGCAAAACTTCTTTCGCATAATCTACATCATCTATTACTAGGCCTTTTTTTTGTAAAATTTCAATTTGTTCATCTAATGTTTTAAATGTTTTTGACCCCATATTATTCACCTACATATAGAATTATAACATAAGAAGCATTATAAATATATCTATTTTTGTTGTTTATTTTATATTTTTTTGGTGATAAATAAGTGAAATCTGGTATAATTGAAAAGGTGATTTAATTATGCCTACAATATATTTACATTATAAATTTGGCTGTCATATTTTAAATAATTTAGCCAAAAATCAACAAAAAAAGATTCAAAATAATATTGAATATTATAATATGTTTAATCAAGGTTTTGATAATTTATATTATTATCCTTTTAAATGGAGTTATTATCGCTATTTTGGAGTAAGATGTCATAAAACTAATTTAAATTTATTTTTTACAAATTTAATAAATTATATTAAAGATAATAATTTAGAAAATGATGCTAGTATTACTAATATGGTTTATGGATTTATAAATCATCTTACTTTAGATACTATTATGCATCCTTATATAAATTATCAAGTTAGGAATTTAAATATTCCCCATAGTAAAATAGAATTTTTACTAGATTTTTATGTTTATAATTATCAATATGATAAAAAATGGTCCAATAAAATTTATAAAACTTTAATTCCGCATTTATCTTTTAATAATAATTTAAAAAATACTTTAAATAGTGTTTTCCTTAATACTTACGAAGAAAAAAATATTAGTAAAATATTTAATAAATCACATAATTTAAGCTATTTTATTTATCGCTATTTAATTACTGATCTTCACGGCATTAAGAGTAAACTTTATAAAATAATTGATATTATATTTCCTATGAATACGGTTAAATTTAGTAAATCAACTTTTTATAACAAAGGTTTTAATGAATCTTTATTAAATAAAGAAAAATTAACTTGGCATACACCTAGAGATGAAAAAGAAACTTATAATTATTCTTTTTCCGAATTATATGATATTTCTTTTCAAATTGCTCTAAAATTCAACAAATTAGCTTATGAAGTAATTTATAATAAAAAAGATTTAAAAGAATTTATCAAATTAATTGAAAAATTAGATATCAAAAATATTTCAACACTCCTTCCGCAATAGATTCAGCCACTAATTTTTGGTATTCTTTTGTTTGCAATTTTTTTCTTTCCACTCCATTAGAAAGAAAGCCACATTCTATTAATACTCCCGGCACTTTCAGTTTATTGTACATATATGTAACATTAGGAATTTTTTTGGTTTTACGACTTCCTTTTAATTTTTTATTCATTTGTTCTTGAATAACCTTAGCCAGTTCCTCATTATCATTGTTATAAAATACTTGTGGCCCTGAATAACTAGCATCACTTAAATAATTTAAATGAATACTAAGATATAGATCTGCATTACTTTCATTTATTAATTTAATTCGATTATCAAAATCACTTCTTTTACGATAATTAGCATTGGGGGTTGATAAATCATAATCACCATCTCTAGTTAATATTATACTTGCCCCTAAACTACCTAATTCTTTTTCTAAATATAAACTAATTTCTAAGTTTATATCCTTTTCATATATATTACCATAACTAGTACCAGGGTCTAATGCTCCATGTGCCGAATATCTTTATGCCAAATCAGACTGCAACATTCCAAATTATTCTTATATCTCTTTTTTTGGTTTCGTGATCTACTTTTCCAATTATAATTTTAGAAATAAAAGTTTCTACTATTAATCTATCAAGCTTTTCAATATTTCTATATTTTTCAAATATTTCTTCTTCATTAATGTTTTGTATCTTTTTATCTTCTAATTCTGCAATTTCTAAATTAATTTGATTAATTCTCAATTTACAATTTTCTGTATCATTTTGATATTTATTTTTTAACATCATAAATTCTTCTAATGTTATTACGCCTGATGCTTTATCATCATAAATCATTGTAAATTTTTCTTCATTAGTTTTTATTTTCTTTTCTATATCATTTTGTTCTTTCTTTAAAGCATTTATGTCTTTTTCGTAGTCAGAGTAAACTTTCTTTTCATAATAACTATGTTCTAATTTAGATTTATCAAAATATCGTTGAATCATCTT
>CANQYF010000022.1 GCA_947628075.1 uncultured Bacilli bacterium
GAGTTACAAGGACAGATTTTTGCCTATATTTCAAGGCTTTACTGAATTTTATTGTCCTCCAGTATACTCTTAGGAGGCGAGTGCTCTATCCAGCTGAGCTACGAGGACATAAGCTAATTCAATAAATTGAATTAGTTAGATAATTTTTTTATCAATTAAATTATTAATCTTTTTTATTTTATCATTAACTTTATTTAATGCAATATTATTCTTTACAATATCATTATTAACTTGATATTTTTCTTTCATTTGAATAATTACTTTTGCACGATTATTTATTACTTCCGGGTCTATTTCACAAAATTTAACCTTATTAAATAAAGGCTTATATAATTTCTTTAAATCTCCCTTTTTATATTTTACCATAACAATATGACAACCGGCATCAATACTTTTACAAATACTTTTTTTAACCTTAAAAATATATGGCATAATTCCCATTCTCAAATCATCACTAATTAAAAGTCCTTTATATTTTTTAGAAAATACATATTGTTCTAAAAATGCTTTATTCATAGATACTGGATTAAAGCCATAACCTTTAATACGAAGATGGTCAAGCATCATGGCATCAGCACCTTCATTAATTGCTTCTTCAAAAACTTTTATGTCTTCTTCTACTTTTTTGATAGAAGTTGATACTGGAATTGAAAGACGACTATCTTTATTATTTAATCCATGGCCAGGAAAATGTTTGACAACCGCAATAATATTATTTTCTTGCATAAAATGCATAAATGGCATTGTATTTTTTAGAATTTCTTCTTTATTTTTGCCATAGCATCTACTTCCCATTATTGAGTCATTTGCATATCTATCAATATCTAAAACCGGAGCAAAATTCATATTAACTCCAACTTCTTTTAAAATATAAGTTGTTATTTCCCCAATGGCTTTAGGAATATTTTCATCATTAGCTAGACTTTGTTTACGCGGACTATAAATATTTAATACATCTTTAGGTAACCGATTAACTACACCATTTTCTTGATCTATAGCAAAAAACAAAGGTATTTTATTTTCAGAATTAGCCATCTTTAATTTATTTATAACTTCAATCATACTTTCTAAAGAAGTATAATTCTTTTTATAAAGTACTACTCCTCCAATTTTATATTCTTTAATTATATTAATTATTTCATCATTTATTTCATAAGTATCCAATCCTAATAATAACATCTGCCCAAATTTCTCTGCAATACTTAATTTATTAAAATTCATTTTACCACCATTTCATACATTGATAATTATATCTTAAAAAGGCCAAATAAAAAAGAGAAAAATTTCTCTTTTCAATCTTTTGCTTTAAAAAGGAGAGTAAAAACAAAAGAAAAGACAATAACACTTACAATCGCAATTCCTGATTTACAAAGTAAATTTGAAAAAATACCTAAAAATCCTGAATCAGCATAACCTTCGACTCCAGCTGAATAAAGCATATGACCAAAATTAGCAATTAAAACAGTTGCACCAGCACCAGCCCAGGAAATTAATTTATCATAAATTCCTAAGAAAGAGAGTATGGCCCCGATAACTGTTACAGCACTAGTAATATGACCAGGAGTCAGTTTTGTGTTATCCAATACTATTTGACAAATAAGGCAAACGATACCTGAAAAAATAAAAGCTTTTAAATACATTTAAATTACCTCCAAACTAACTGCATGAGCAATTGCTGGAATGGGACTTTTTTGATTAACAAAAGTTTTACTATGTAAAGCACCAGTTCCAATAATTAAGATTTTTTTATACTTTTTAGATGCAATAATTTTATTAAATAAAACTAAAGGTAAACAAGCTGGACCTGACCCACCAGAATAAGTTTCTTGGCTTTTTAAATATAATTCACACCCAGCATCTAAATGTTTTTTTAATTTAATAGCATATTTTCGATTTAAATATTCTTTGAATATAGAGCCTCCAATACAACCAAGGTCGCCCGTTAAAATCAAATCATAATAATCGACATCTCTTTTTAAATCTTCTAAATGTTCATACAAAGTTCTAGCCGCAGCAGGAGCCATAACTGCCCCTAAATTATTAGCATCTTTAATACCCATTTCTGTTATTTTACCAACAGTAGCTGATTCTATCTTTATTTTGCCTTCATCTTTAGAAAGAATTGTACTTATCCCTGCTGTTGTCGTAAAAGTAGAAGTATGGGGTTTAGGTACGCCATATTCAACTGGATATCTAAATTGTCTTTCCGCACTTAAATTATGACTACTAGTTATTCCTAAAACCTTTTTGATATTTTTATCATTAAGAAACATACTTCCTATTATTAGACTTTCGGGAAAAGTAGCACAAGCACTATAGATACCTAAAAAAGATGTTGGCATTTCTTTACAAGCATAGCTAGTCGCTGATATTTGATCTAATAAATCCCCACCTACAATTAAATCAATATTATTATAATTTAATTTATTTTTTTCAAGAATTTTTTCAATCACAACTTTTTGCATTTTCGCTTCGGCTTTTTCAAAAGTTTTTTCACCAAAGTAATAATCATCCATCTTAAGGTCTATTTTCTTTAATTTACTATTACTTTCTAGTGGTCCCATTAAAGTTAACCAATCATTTAAATATATATTATTAAATTTAAAACTAGCCATATAGTACCACCTTTAATAATACTAAGAAGAAAGCACTAATTATTCCATAGATTATAACTGATCCCGCCAACTTAAAAACATTAGCTCCTATTCCTGTTACTAATCCATCTTTTTTATAATCAATCGCTGCACTTTGAACACTATGAGCAAATCCCGTTGTCGGAATTATTAAACCACATTTAGCTTTTTCAACTATATTATCAAATTTGCCTATTGCAGTCATAAATGTTGCAAAAAGGATAATTATAAAGGCTAACCAAGCATAAGCATCAACTTTAGCTAAACTAAAGGATTCCATTAAAATTCTAACTATTACTTCTCCTATAAAACCAACACTACCACCAGCTAGAAAAGCAACGATGGCGTTTCTTAGTTTGGGTTCTTTAGGGGACATTTGCTTTACTAACTTTTTATACTCTTCTTTGTTCATTTCATCACCATTCTTATTATGAAATCGATTTTATTTATTTATACTTATTTTTGTAAAAAAGCACGCATTTTAGCAATACTTCTTTTTTCATATCTTGAAACCATTACTTGAGTCATATTAAGTTTTTGGGCTACTTCACATTGAGTTAGATCTTCATAATAACGGGATTTCATAATATTTTTTTCATCTTCCGATAAAACTTCAAAACTATCATCAACCATTATTTTGGTATCTAAATCACAAGTTTTAGCACTTAAACATTCATACATATTTTTATCATCTTCATTATCACTATCCAAAGACATAATAGTATTAGCGCTCATTAAAGCTAGTTCAATATCATTAAGACTCATTCCTAAAAATTCTGCTAATTCCAAATTACTTGGAACTTTAGCTATCTTCTGGGCTAAACTATATCTTGCTGTTTCTATCTTCTTACATAATCTTAAAATATCTTTACTTACTTTAATATTTCTATTATTACTAAGTAAATACATTTCCCCAAAAATATAGTCATGAGCATAAGTTGAAAATTTAGTTTTACCATCTTTTTTATAATTTTTTAAAGCTTTTAATAATCCTACTACTCCTGCTTGATATAAATCATTTTTATCAATACCATAAAAATGACTTGCTAACTTCCAAATCAATCTTTCATTATCTTTTAATACTTTCTCATAGTTCACCTTTTACACCTCACAAAGTTTTAAAACCGCTTCTTCATTTGGTAAAACTTTGGTATGTAATCGTTTCAAAGACGATTTAAAATATTCCATTACTTCGCATAAATAAATTATTCCTCGATGTTTTTTAAGAGTACATTTAATATTAAGGATTGCATCTATTCCTTGTTCATCTAGTTTATTAACTTCTTTCATATTAAAGGAAACATATTTAACTTTATGTTTTTTTAGAACAGGAATTAAATAGTTAGTTATTTTGTAGGTGCTTTTTCTCGTTAATGCTCCTTTACATCTAACAAAAAGAATGTTAGATTTATAAACTACATCCATTTTTAACATATATTCACCTGCTATTTTAATATAGTACATTATTTCTTCTTTTTAAACATATTCGACAAATGATGTCAAAACATTTAAAAAGAAGAATATTTTTGATTCTTCTTAATTATTTATTAAATTATTAATTTTAGCTTTAGCTTCTTTTACAATATTATCATCTGGTAACATTACGTATAATTCTTTATTACGATAAGTATAAGTATATTTATAAGCATCTAGTCCATTTAATATTTGATTTTCTATTTGCCAATCTCTATGACTTAATAATTCTTTTTTTACAAAACTAGTAATTGTTCCTTGGCTCATATTAGTAACAAAAGAGCCCTCTAATGTATTTAACAATTTATTATAATTTTTAATAATATCTTTACTTAAAGCTTTATTAATTAAAGCTTCTAAAACTTTAATTTGATTTTTTCCTCGGCCCAAATCGCCACCAGTTACATGCTTACGATCTCTTACAAACGATAAGGCTTTTTCCCCATTTAACGTTACATTTCCTTTAGGGAAAGTAATATTTTCATTAGTGGTAAATGTTTCATCATTATAAACCGTAATTCCTTTTAAAACATCTACTATTTTTATAACTGAAGAAAAATTAACTTTGACATAATAATTAATATCAATATTTAATAAATGTTCAATGGCATAAATACTTGAATCGATTCCATAGATACCAGCATGAGTTAATTTATCTTTATATTCACTATTATTAATAAAAACATAATAATCTCTTGGTATCCAAGTAATAAGTATTTTTTCAGTTTGGGGATTAACTGACACAACTATATTTACATCACTACGAGAAGATGCATTTATTTTACCAAATGTATCAATTCCACTTATATAAATATTAAATGGTTCTTTATTAATATCGATATCATTTTTTATCTCTTCAACGTTGTTTTTAATTTCTTCACTATAAATAATTTTAAGAGCATTATAACTTTCTAAATTATCTTCTTTCATTAATTCTATTTCACTATTTTCCAAAATTATAGCATCAATTTCCCTTTTTAAAATATTATTAATTAATTCATCACTATCTATATATTTTGAATATTTAACATTAATCTTTTTATTTATTTTATCTTGAAAACTACTTATAGTTTCCTCATCATTAGTGCTACTTATTCCTATATTTTTATTATTTAAATCTTTTAATTTACTATAATTACTATCTTTTAAAACTAATACATTATAAGTCTTTAAAGTATAATTACCACTGGTAATATTAAGAAGAAAACCTAAAGTATTATATAAATATGTGCCTAAAAAAATGGCAATTGTAATTAATATAATACTTATTGTATATCCAATTAATCGCAGTATTTTCTTTTTACTTAAATTACAAAATATGGTTCCACTTAAAATAACTAAAGTTAATATTAAAATTAAGATTAAATACATAGTGGGAATTATATTTATATAAGATACCATCCCTATTAAAATTAAAACTATAATTAAAAGAATAATGGAAATTATTTTGCCAAATCTTCTTTTTTTCTTTCTTCTTGTGCTACTACTTTTCATACTGACTCCTTATGTTTTATTATAGCACGTTAGAAATTAAGGAAGTTTTATTTATAATAAATATTTTTTATATTTAACATTTATTTTACTTAACTTGTTTTAATTATTTTTTTACCCATTAAACTGATTTCTAAATTTCTTTTAAAATAATCCCAAAAATTTGCTTTTTTAACATCATTAAATACAGTAATTCCAACCTTAGTTACTATTTCTCCTTCATTATCAATAATTTCAGCTGTTCCTACTTTATCCCCTTTTTTAATAGGAGCCGTTATTTTTTGAACATCAATTTTAATGGTATAATTTTTACTCTTATCATTTATATTTAAAAGTTCCGTGGCATCGTCCATTAAAATAAGTTTAACACTTTCTTCTTTGCCTTTTTCTATTCTTGCCTCACCAATAACTTTATCTTTGGCATAAATTGTTGATAATTTATATGTATTAAAACCATAATTTAACATTTTAACTGTATCACTCGTTCTATTATCAGATGAATCGGTTCCCATAACAACTCCCACTAAACGCATATTATTTTTCTTGGCAGTAGAAGTTAAACAATAACCTGCTGTTTGGGTAAATCCTGTTTTAAGACCATCAACATCTTCATAAAATCTAACTAATTTATTAGTATTAACAAGCCAAGTACTAGACCCATCTGGTCTTTGTAAATAATCTTCATAAATACGCGTATAATCTAATATTTCAGGATGGTTTTTTACTAAATATGTTCCCATTAAAGCCATATCCCGAGCTGTACTATAGTGATTTTCAGCATCAAGACCATGTGGATTCACAAAATTAGTATTTGTACAACCAATTTCTTTACATTTGTTATTCATCATTTGTACGAAATTTTCCTCTGTGCCACCAATTTTTTCACTCATTGCCACAACAGCATCATTCGCACTAGCGATTGCAATTGATTTTATTAATTCTTTTACTTTGTAAACTTCACCAGCATTTAAATATACTTGGCTTCCACCCATTCCTGACGCATTTTCAGATATCACTACTTTATCATCTAAAGTTAAACTGCCATTATCTATCGCTTCCATAATGAGAATCATACTCATAATTTTAGTCATACTTGCTGGGGCTTTTTTGATATCTGCATCTTTTTCATAGAGTACTTTTCCAGTAGACATTTCCATTAGAATAGCCGATTCACTATATTCCGTAATATCTACCGCTAAAACATTACTCATAAATAAAAAGAAAAAACTAAATAATATTATTATCTTTTTCATTTAACACCTCTACTAATCTTTATGCTAAATTTTTTAGAATAATTATATTTAGTTTAATTTTAATTAAGTTTAAATTTTTTTTATATTTGAATACATTCTTGCATGATAACCAAATTTATCATAAAATTTAATCGCATTTTCATTATAAGCAAATACATCAACCAAAATATATTCACAACCTACAGATTCAAAATAATCTTCCATTGTTTTCATAAGCATATGGCCTATACCTTTACTTCTTACATTTTTAGAAACAATTAACTCTGTTATTTTTCCTCTTTTTGGGCATTTATAATCTAAGTAATCATATTCATCATATGGAAATATACAGCCCATAATTAGCCCTAATGCTTTATCATTCTCAACTGCTATATAACATTTACCATTATTATTTTTAACTTCGTCTAAATCTTTAATTGCCATTTTTTCTCTATATTCCGGATGAACTTGGTCAAGCTCATCTTTATCAATTGATACAATATATTCTTCAAGTTCCACTAATAAATCTTTAACATCTTCTAGATATTTATCTTCATATTCAATTATTTTCATCTATTTACTCCTCTATAGTTTTTCTATTTCTATAAATCTTGAAATGGAGTTAGTTTATTTCCCTCAACTAAATAAGCATTTTTAGCAAGCTTAAACATAGGAATATCACTTAAAGAATCAGAATAAGCATTTAAAACTTTACTACCAGAAAATAGTTCATTAAATCTTTTAACTTTCTCTTCACCCTTACAATTAGAACCAATAATTTTTCCTTTTTTAATATCATACTTGGTTGCAATAATATTTTTAATTCCTAAACTTTGACAAAAAGGAACAATTAAAAAGTCAAAAGAAGCTGATATTATTACATCATCATCTTTTTTATTTTCCAAATAAAATTTTTTTATATTTTTAGTTTCTTTTAAAATAAATTTATTAATTTCTTCTTCTAAATTATCTATATTTTTTACATAACTAAATAATTCACTTTTAATAAATCCAAGATTACTTTTTTTAAAAATATATTTAATCATTTCTTTACTAGCTTTTAAACTTGCTTTCGTAACTAATAATGGATGATGACAAAATGAATACTTATAAAATTTAACAGAAGAATCACCATTAAAAATAGTTTTATCAAAATCATATATATTCATTTAATCCCCCAAAGTCCAATTTCGAATCTCTTCTAAATCTATGCCATTTTCTTTTATATATTCTCGATGTTCTTTTAATTTCTTTTGCATTAAATTTCTAGTCATTCTGACTTCTTCTGTTTCTTCTACATAATTTAAAGTATCTAAAACTAAATTATATCTATCAATTTTATTTCTAACGCGCATATCAAATGGAGTTGTAATAGTTCCCTCTTCCATATAACCATGAACATGGATATTTCTATTTTCTCTTTTATAAACTAGTTCATGAATTAGATTAGGATAGCCATGAAAAGCAAATATTATTGGTTTATCTTTCGTAAATAATTTATCATAGTCTTTATCATTTAAGCCATGAGGATGTTTTTCATTACTTTGTAAACGCATTAAATCAATTATATTAATAACTCTGGTTTTAATTTTTGGACAATATTCTTTCAATATTTGAGAGGCAGCGACTACTTCTAAAGTGGGTGTATCACCACAACAAGCTAAAATTACATCTGGATTTTTTGGTTTATTAGAGGCCCATTCCCATATGCCTAAACCTGCCTCACAGTGAGCTTTCGCTTCATCCATACTTAACCATTGAAGACTCGGATGTTTACTTGCTACGACAACATTTATGTAATTTTTGGTTTGAATAATATGATTAAATGTTGAAATTAATGTATTAGCATCTACTGGAAAATACATTCTAACCGTATCAGCTTTTTTAGTAGCTAAATGATTTAAAAAGCCGGGATCTTGATGCGTATAACCATTATGATCTTGTTGCCAAGTATGACTTGTTAAAATATAATTTAAGGATGCAATAGGAGCACGCCATGGAAGTTCTTTAGCCATTTTTAACCATTTAGCATGTTGACTAGCCATCGAATCAATTATACGTATAAAAGCTTCATAACTATGGAAAATACCATGTCTTCCAGTTAATAAATATCCTTCTAATAAACCTTCACACATATGTTCAGATAAATAACTATCAATGACCGCACCATCTTCAGCTAAATATTCATCATTATTTTTAATTTCTGCATTAAATTTTCTATTTGTAACTTCAAATATTTTATTTAAACGATTGGAAAGAGCTTCATCAGGGCCAAAAATTTTAAAATTATTTTTATTAAGTTTAATTATATCTTTAATAAAATCACCTAAAACTCGCATATCTTCGGCTTTAGTAACTCCCCTTGTAATATTAATACGATAATTATTAAAGTCAGGAACTTTTATTGTTTTTAATAGTAAGCCCCCATTAGCTATTAAATTGGCACTCATTCTATTTATTCCCTTAGGAGCAATAGCGGTTATTTCTTTCCTTATTTTCCCTTTTTCGTCAAATAATTCTTCAGGATGATAACTTAAAAGCCAATCTTTTAATATTGCTAAATCAGAATCTTTTGCAAAAGGTAGGGGCACTTGATGGGATCTAAATGTACCTTCAATTTCCAATTTTTCATATATTTTAGGCCCAGTCCATCCTTTTTTAGATATAAATATAATCATGGGATACATTGGTCTTTTAAAATGCTTTTGTTTTTTCGCATCCTCTTTAATTTTTTGAATCTTTTGGATTGCCTCATCAAGAGCACTCGCCATTATACTATGATAATCTTCTTTATCTACTACATTAACCACAATGGGATCCCAGCCACAACCTTTAAAGAAATTTATTCTTTCTTCATCACTTATTCTTGCCATAATAGTGGGATTAGATATCTTATAACCATTAAGATGAAGAATTGGTAAAACAATTCCATCTTTCTTAGGATTAATAATTTTATTACCATGCCAAGAAGTTGCTAAAGCGCCAGTTTCGGCTTCACCGTCACCAATAACGCAAGCAGCGATTAAAGAAGGATTATCTAAAACTGCTCCAAAAGCATGGGCAAGACTATATCCAAGTTCGCCACCTTCATTTATAGATCCTGGCACTTCCGGTGCTACATGACTAGATGTCCCATAAGGAAAAGAAAAGTTTTTGAAAAATTTTTGTAAACCTTTTTCATCTTTAGTTATATTAGGATAAACTTCACTATATGTTCCTTCTATATAAGTATTAGCCATAATTGCTTCGCCACTATGACCTGGCCCCGCAATGTAAATCATATTAAGTTTATATTTATTAATTACTCTATTAAGATGTAAATAAATAAAATTTTGACCAGGAGCACTTCCCCAATGCCCAATAATACGTGGTTTTACTTGGTCACGAGTAAATTCTTGTTTTAATAAAGGATTATCTTTTAAATAAAGCATCCCTACTGAAAGATAATTTGCAGTTCGAAAATATTTATCTAATATATCAATTTCTTCTTTTTTTAGCTTTTCCATATTATCACCTATCATCTATATTATATAAAATATTTTTATATTAAACAATTTTTTTCAAAAAAAAACCATAACAAGTATGGTTTCATTTACACTTTGCATAATTTTTTAGCAAACGCAATCTACATAAGTATCTGATAAGCATCTTATACTACATAAGCAACTGCAATCCATTGTGAAGAATGAGTTGGTAGCCATGTATGGATATAATGAGGTAGTATCTGTATTTTCAGCAAGGACACGGAATGTACAACAATTGCCTTCAATTTTCTCTACTCTAAATACTGTTGAACATGTTGCTCCAAGAGGTTGACCACTACAATTAGTAGTTACATCTTTGCTAATTGGCATGCTCCATGGTGTTCCATTTCCACAGCAAGTATAAAGCATTACTGGTCTTGTGTTACATACAAGACAATTGCTACCTCCACCAAGCATTGGTCTATCACATGTGTCTAAACAATTATCTGGACATGCGTTTTCTTGTAATACTAAAATAATACTTAAGATTTCATTAATACAATTTCCAGAATTATTTGAGTTTGAATTATTATTATTCATCTTTTCACCCTTTCATGTATTCTCATTATTAATTTATGATTAAATTTAAAAATAGTGAGTATTATTAATAAATCTATTTCACTTTTAAATATTAAGATTTTATAGTATAATTATATTGGGTGATTAAATTTGAGTCCTGTACTCCAATATATTATTATTGCAATAGTAATATTAATTATATTAGCGGTAGCTTTAAAACTAACGAGAAAAGACTTTGCTATTAAAGAAAACAAATTAATAGGTTATTTGGGTGGCAAAGATAATATTATAAATGCTGAATGTAATTTAAGCAGATTTAAAGTTATTCTAAGAGATGTTAGTATAGTTAATAAAGATGCTATTCAAAAATTAGGTGCCAAAGGAATTGTTGAAATTGATAATCAATTAAAAATTATTTTTGATGCATCTGCTAAACAATTAAAAAAATATATTGACGAAATCGTTTAATATATTTTTTTATTCTATAATTTTTGAAATACTCTCTAAATCATTAATTCTTAAATTATTATTTTCTTTGGTTAAAGTAAATTCACTTTCATTTTTTTGATAATCACAAGTGGGAGCTTTATTCAATAAACCTTCAAATTGATAATCATCACAATAATAATTAATACATTTAAAATAGACATATTCATCATCATATTTTAAAATATTTACTTCACTACCAACATAACTATCATTATATTTAAACTTATTATCTAAAATATAATAATTATTTTTATATTCAATTATTTTATTTTTAAGCATATATTTTTCTATTTCATCTTTTGTTAAAATAGCCTTAACTTCATTAAAATTTTGAATTTTTTTATAACCAGATTTATCTTCTATAGAATAAAAAACAATTCTATTATTACTATTTTTTTCTACTAATAAATTATTTGTATTACTTATTTTTACTGCTTCAAAAAAAAGATTACGTCCTTCATTTAAAACTAAACCATAAGAATACATATTAAATATTTTATTTATTTTTCTATCGACATTGTCAATTTTTCTATCTTTACTATTATAAATCCATAAACCTATAATTGATATTATTAATAATATAAAAATTATAAGGGCTTTAATATCCTCTTTTTTCATTTTTTAAGCTTACTCCTTATAATTAATATACACTACTAATTAGACTTTTTCAATATCTACAATATCAGTTATTTTTATTAATTCTCCATTTATAGTTACTAAATTAGTACTAGTTTTTCCTACTATTTCTTTTTCGACGATTTTATCAGTTAATGTAATTTTACATTTACTTTTATAAACATGAGAACTAGATGCAAAAATATTATTTATCTTTTTTATTATGGTTAAACTATCAGGTTTTTTATTTATTGAACGATCTTTACTATAAAATATTTCTTGCGTATTATTTAAATTCTCTCTTATTTTTCCTGGAGTTACTCTAGGCAAATCTTTCATAAAATTACCTCCTACCAATATTTTATGATAAATAACTAAATAAAGGACCATAATAAATAATATGAAGAAAATAATTAAGGAAAATTTAATAATTTTTATTCCCTTAATAATTTTAATAATTATTAGTCTTTTTAATATGCATAATGCTAAATATATAAGTTTCGTTTATGAAAATGCTTTATTAAAGCAAAGTATTTGGTTTCTTTTAGGTTTTCTAATCATTTTTATTATGCAGAAATTAAATATTAAAAAAATTTTTAAATATTCTAAATACTTTTATCTTTTTACCCTTTTTCTTCTCGTATTAGTACTTATTATTGGTAATGATACAAATGGGGCTAAATGTTGGCTCAACTTATTTGGTTTTACTTTTCAACCAAGTGAACTTGCTAAAATAACATTAACTCTTTATTTAATAGAAATTACTAGTAATACCAAAATTAAAACACTAAAAGATGAATTCTTAATTATTTTAAAACTTTTAATTATAACTCTAATTCCCTCTATTTTAGTATTTTTAGAACCAGATACTGGTGCTATTATCAATTATTTAATTATCTTATTGATTGTTATTTTCTCTTTAAATTTAAATAAATGGTGGTATATTATTGGATTTACTACTCTAGGAGTTTTTATTTTATTTTTCTTTTTAGCTTATTTTTTTGCTCAAGATTTATTAATAAAAGCTATCGGCACTTCTTTCTTTTATAGAATGGATAGACTAATTAACTTTGCCCACGGTAATAGTTATCAGTTAGAAAACGCTTTAATAACTATTGGCTCTTCTTCCTTTTTTGGTGTAGGATTTAATAAAATTTTACTTTATATTCCCGAAGCTCCAACTGATTTTTTCTTTGCATTTTCGATTGGTAATTATGGTATCTTTTCGGCAATTTTAATTCTTTTATGTTTTATTACTTTTAATTTTATTTTAATTTTTAAAACTCATAAACTTAAAAGTAAAAAATATCAAGTATTTGCATATTCATATATAAGTATCTTACTATTTCATGAAATATATAATATTGGTATGAATCTAGGGCTACTCCCTATTATGGGTATTCCTCTTCCTTTTCTTTCTTATGGTGGCACTAGCACTTTAATTAATTTTCTATTTTTAGGTATTATTTTAAATTCATGGCAAAATAAAAAAAAGGAATGTTAGATTTTTGTCTAACATTCTTTTTAAATATAAGTCATTATTGTAAATAGGACTAAAAGGATAACTAACATAGCTACAATAAACATCCAGCTATATTTCATCCAAGTCTTATAATCAATATCAAGATATGTTAATCCGATTACTAATATAGCACTTGTTGGTGCAAAGAAACCAATAAATCCATATAATGTAGTAAATATTGTATGTATTACTTCTAAGTTAGCAGCATAGGTACTTGTGAAATAACCCGCAACTACATAACCGGTAAATCCAAAATCAATATGGAAAATATTAGCTAGTAATGCATCTAGTGAAACTAGATATGGATTAAATGTACTAACATGTTTAAAAATTGTATTAGTTATTGTTGGAATAAATGGACTCATATAGGCTCCAGTCATAACTAAATATGCGCCAACAAACAAAATTGTTGGTAGAGCCATTTTTTTAAGGCCTTCACCACAAGAGGAAATAAAATCATCAAGCTTCATACGCTTAATTAAAGCAATAACCAAAGTTAATACTATTAATATTGTTGAAGCATGATATAAATTCCAATTACCAAAAGCCCCTTTAGCAACAGTGTTTGCTAATGTTCCCACTATTTCTAGGAATGGTGCAAATTCACCAATTTTTAATCCCATTAACTTTTCATGGAAAGTATTAAAGCAAGTAATGCCAAAGTTTGCTTCCCAATTAATATATCCTAAAACACAAATAATTAATAAGAATGCCATTAAAACTATATAAGGCCAAACATGACATTTTTCATCTTTCTTTAATTCTTCCATCTTAAATGGATCAGCTTCTAATTCATTTACATTCTTTTTTTCTAAAACGTTTTTAGCATGTAAGCATGTAAAGAAATTAAATAAAATAAATGCTACAACTAAAACAATAACACGATATAATATTGCTGTTGTTGCTGCACTTCCTACATAATAATTAAACCAGTAGAATCCTTCACCACCATACGTAACACCAATAGTACCAATTAAGATACTACCAAATGTGGCAGCAAAAGCTGTAATCTTATCTAATTTCATTGCTAAAATAATAGAAATTAAGAATGGTATAAAAATTAAAGGAATAAATGATTGACTAAATAATGAAGTCATCGCCGTAACTAATAAAGAACTAATAAGGATAAAAATTACTTCTATTCCTTTAAAAGCCTTAGCAATTACGTTTACTAATTTATTGTATCCTTTACATTTTGATAATACAGCATAAAATGCTCCCAAAGCTAATAAAAATATAATTTTATCAGCAGCAAAACTCATAGCATAATAGACCATATTGGGTAAGTCCGTAAGCCCTTGTCTATGCATGTTATAATCTGCAAAGTTAGCTCCGTCATAATAACCATAAGTAAATACCCAAGTAAGTGCAATGGCAGCAAAAATTAATATACCAATTAATTTAGCCAAAGTATGCTTTTTAGATTTCCATATGGTAAAAACAAAGCCAAGTACAACTAAAACTAATACAATTACAAGACCAATAATTTGACTTGTCTCCATAAACTCTTTACCTCCTATAAAAATTATATCACAAAAAAATGAAAAAAAAAGCTTTTTCAGCTTTTTAAATCAAAACTAATCTCTCTTTAAATGAAAAGATAAATTTCAGTTAATAGAAAAGAAATGAAAATAAATCTTGCAACAAAAAATATATAAAA
>CANQYF010000023.1 GCA_947628075.1 uncultured Bacilli bacterium
TTCATTTTTGTAAATTCATTAATGACATTTTGGACTACATCATTATCTTGATCTTTTTCTTCCATTCGTACTTTTAAAAAATCATTAAAAGGAACTTGAAAATATTTACTAATTAAAAATATCATTTCTAAATCAGGAAAACTTTTACCTGTTTCCCAACGTGAAATTGCTTTGTCGCTAATATTTAAATTTTCGGCTAAATCTTTTTGCGTTAGCCCTTTCTCTTTTCTAAGTTTACTAATTAAATTTCCAAAACTATTATCTTTCATAAGCCACCATCAATATTATTTTAGTATAATTTAACTATAAAATAAAATATTACATCTTTCTATATTTACATTTTTTTTGAAAAGGACATGTCATACATTCCGGTTTTTTGCTTTTGCAATGATACCTCCCGAAGAGCACAAGTTGATGATGTAATCGACTCCATTTATCTTTAGGAAAAAACTTCATCAATTTTTCTTCAACTACTAAAACATCATCATTTTCATCTGCTATACCTAATCTTTTTGACACTCTATTAACATGGGTATCGACAGCAAAAGCTAGTACATTGTATAAATTAGCTAAAACTACATTAGTGGTCTTACGACCAACTCCAGGTAAACTTTCCAAATAATCACGATCATTTGGAACAATACCATGCCAATCATTAATTAATTTATTAGCAATTTCTTTAATATACATAGCTTTTCTACTATAAGTACCAACAGGTTTAATAATTCTTTCTATTTCTTTAAGATTTAAATCTTTTAAATCATTCAAATTATATTTAGAAAATAGCTCTTGAGTTACCATATTAACTCTTTTATCAGTTGATTGAGCTGATAAGACAGTTGCAATGAGCAATTCATAATCCTTATGATATATTAGTTCACATTTAGGATCTGGTATTAATTTATCTAAAGAAGTTATTATCTCTTTACTACTTATCATAATCATCTAGCCAGTCCCATTCTAAAACACTAGTCTCTTCTAATTTTTTATTTTCAAATCGTTTCTTTTGGCCATTTAATACGTCTTCTTTAGATTTATAACCTTTTTTAGACCATTCGTATAAAATTGTATCAATGTATCTAATACTTACTGCTCCATTATAGATTGCTTCATCTAAGGCTTGTAATATTAAATCTTCACTATACATTTTATCTAGCCAAGCTTTAATAATTTCAATTTCTGAACCATGAAGCGGTCTTCTAAATTCATTTTCAAATTTTGTAAATATATCTTCTTGTAAGTTTTTTTCTTGATCTTTATCTTTTTCTTTTTTTATACTTTCATAAAAATTATCTAAAGAGACTTTTTCATATCTTTTACCTAGTTCATTTTTTTCACTAGTTAAACTAATAATGTTTTTAGCTAATAAATTATTAAAAGCTTCCATTATATCATCTTTAGAAACTTTCAATTTTTCACTAATAAGATCTAAATCAAAAGTTAAACTATCGGCATTTTCAAAATAAAGTAATAACAAAAATTCTTTTAAAGTTAAATTTAACTGACATGTTGCTTTTATAAAATTAGCTTCAACTACAAATTTTTTGTTATTATTCATTTTTTTACCTCTTCTCTATTTTTAGTAAGTATTTTTGTAAATCTTTATTATTATTTTTTAATTTTCCTTCTAAAATTTTAGCAACTAATTCTTCTTCAATATCTTTTATTTTTTTTGAAGGCGGAATATTTAAAATAGTCATTATTTCTTTAGAGCTAATATCTAAATCTTTTATACTTTTAATAGTTAGCTTTTTATACATCTGGTTTATTTCCTTAGTATTTAAATTTAATATTTCTCCTGCAATTAAGGAATTATATAACCCAAAATTATATAGCGTTTTATTATCAACTACACCACTTTTAACAATTTTTCTGATGTTTATTATATTTCTAATTTCTTGTTTTGTAAATGCAAAATATTCTTTAACTTCTAATTGAGCCCACATTCCCGAAATATCTTTTACATATACTATATCCTCATTATAAGTAATATTTAATAAATCTAATATTTTTGCCTCTTTTAAAAGCTTTAAACCCACCAAGAAATTTTTACTTAATAATATTTTATTTAATTCTTGTTTTATTCTATTAAATGATAATCGTGCTATTAATCGATAATTATTTTTTATTTCTTTAAATAAATTCTCTTCAATTTTAAAATTTAAAACTGTTGCAAAACGAATTGCTCTAAATATTCTTAAGGGATCTTCTTCTAATCTTTCTTTAGAATTACCAATGATTTTTATCGTACAATTGTTGATATCTTGAATACCATTTAATAAATCTATTATATTCTCATCTTTATCCATACATACAGTATTAATCGTAAAATCTCTTCTTTTTAAATCTTCTTCTAAAGAATCAATGTAGATTATTTCTACGGGTTTCCGATTTTCATATTTTAATTCTTTTCGATAAGTTGTAATATCAACATTATAATTTTTAATTTGTAAGTTAAAACCACCATAATTATTGGCATTATTATTGTTAGGAAATAATTTATGTAAATCTTTTGGTAAAGCATTAGTGCAAATATCAACATCTAAAGATTTTATGCCAAGTAAATAATCCCTAACATAACCTCCGACTAAATAAGCTTCATATCCGGCATTTTCTATTTCTACCAAAATATTTCTTAATATTTTGTCCATTCTTATCATCCTCTATTTTTGGCATTCATTACAATAATATGTACTTCGTCCCCCAATTTTTATTCTTTTGATTAAATTTCCACATATTGGGCATGGTTTTCCTTCTTTTTTATGTACTTTTAAATAATTTTGATATTGACCAGTTACCCCAAGACTGGAAGTATAACTTTTAATTGTAGTTCCACTCTTTTTAATTGCATTTTGGATTATTTCTTTTGAACTTTCAATAATACGATTGCATTCTTCTTTATTTAAGGAAGATGCACTTCTTAAAGGATTAATTAAAGAAGCAAATAATACTTCATCAGCATAAATATTACCTAAACCACTAATTATTTCCTGATCTAATAAAGCAGTCTTAATTGGCATTTTTTTATTTTTAAATTTAGCTAATAAATAAGCACTTGTTAAAGTAGAATCCATTGGCTCTTTACCTTGTTTTTTTATTTCTTCTGTATTCATTAAATCTTTTTTTAAAATAATTTTCATGCGTCCAAATTTGCGAGTATCATGGTATCTTAAATCTGTATGATCAGAAAAACTAATAATTATATGTTCATGTTTTTTAATTTCTTCATCACTATCTTTAATAAAGTATTTCCCTTCCATTCGTAAATGGCTTAATAAATAATGATCCTTTAATTCAAAAATTAACCATTTACCTATTCTTAAAATATCTTGAAATTCATTATTTAAAAGAATGTTTTGAAATTCTTCTACATTTCCATCAATTATTTTTGAATATATGATTTTTACATCAATAATTTTCTTTTTTAAAATTCTCTTTTTTAATGTATTTCTTACTGTTTCTACCTCTGCAAGTTCTGGCACATTATCACCTATTTCTAATTTCAGTATACTATTTAAATTTTTTCTATTCAATAAATTTTGATATTTTATTTAGCTTGATACCAATCAGGTCCTTCATTTATATCTATTTTTAAAGGTACTTTAAGTTTAACTACACCTTCCATCGCGTCTTTTAAAATTTGTTTTAAAAGAGGTACTTCTTCTTTTTTAGCATCAATAATTATTTCATCATGCACTTGTAAAATCATTTTACTTTCTAAATTATTTTCTTCCATTTTGTTATAGACCTCAATCATCGCGAGTTTCATAATATCAGCACTAGTTCCTTGAATAGGAGTATTAAGGGCCATGCGTTCCCCAGTTGCTCTTACTTTATAATTGCTATTTGTTAATTCGTCTATTTTTCTTATTCGCCCAAACATGGTTTTAACATAACCATTTTGATACGCTGTATTAACTACTTCTTGCATATAGTTTTTGACTCCTGGATATAGTTCATAATATTTTTCTATAAACTTTTTAGCTTCTTGACTGGAAATATTTAAGTTTTCACCTAAGCCAAAACCACTTATACCATATACAATTCCAAAAATTACAGCTTTAGCCATGCTACGCATACTTTTAGTAACTTCACTTTCTTTTATACCGTGAATATCAGCCGCTACCATAGTATGAATATCTTTATCATTTACAAAACAATCAATTAATTCTTGACAATTAGATACATGAGCTAAAATTCTTAATTCGATTTGAGAATAATCGGCACTTACAATTAAATCATTAGTAGGTACAAATGCCATCCTAATTTTTTTACCAAATTCATCTCGAGTAGGAATATTTTGCAAATTGGGATCAATGGAAGAAAGTCTACCTGTTCTTGTTAAAGTTTGATTAAAAATAGTATGAATCTTTCCATCCGCTAAAACAAATTCTTCTAAACCTTCAATATAAGTTCTAAGTAATTTAGTTAAGTTACGATATTCAATAACTTTTTGAACAATTGGATATTTATCAGCAAATTTTTGCAAGGTTTTAATATCAGTTTTATATCCCCTTGAATATCTTTTACTTTTTCCAATAGCTAATTTTTCAAATAAAATATTTCCAAGTTGCATTGGGCTTGAGATATTGAATTCTTCTCCTGCTAATTCATAAATTTCTTTAGATAAAACATCTACTTTCGCTATTACCTCTTCTTTCATATCTTTTAATCGCGAACTTTCATATTTAAAACCATTTATTTCCATTGAGGCCAATACTTTAATAAGAGGATTTTCAATTTTATTTAAAATTTCTTCTTCGCCTTCTTCTATTACTTTATTTTTTATTTTTTCACTATAGGCAAAGATAAAATTGCTTTTTAAAGTTACGACATTTTCAATATTTTGAAAATTTTGTTTTTTTAAATCATCAAAATAAATAATATTTTCATCAAAAGCTTGCATTAAAGGAGCAATATCAAGAGAAGCTGGATACTCGGCTAAATAAGCCACGACCATTAAGTCAATATCACAATTAATATCTTGTTTAGTAAATACTAAACTTTTCTTTAAATCATATGTGTAACAAGTTTTTCCTTTTAATTTATAAAAAGCATCTAAAACTAACTCCTTCGGGATAAAATAAGTATTATTTTTATCAGTTATACTTAATGCCAAAACATTGCTTTTATGATAATTTAAGTCATCTAATTCTAAATAAAATGCTAATTTATCATCTAACACTAAATCATTTATATCATCTATAACTATATATTTATTGTCCTTTTTTTGTGCTTTAGTTATTTGTATATTTTTTAACATTGAATAAAATTCTAATTCTTTATAAATATCTTGTAAATCTTCTTGCGGACCTTGATATTGAAACGATTCAAAATCAACTTCAATTGGAACATCTCTATATATCGTAGCTAAATCATAGCTCATATAAGCTTTATCTTTATCATTTAATAATTTTTCACTTAATTTTCCTTTAACATCATCTAAATTAGCATATAAATTATCTAATGTACCATAAGTTTGTAATAATTTTAAAGCAGTCTTTTCCCCAATACCTTTAACTCCAGGTATGTTGTCTGATGAATCTCCCATTAAAGCTTTTAAATCTATTACCCTAATTGGGGCTATTCCATAATCATTCTTGAAAGTTTCTTCGTTATATCTAATATAACCCGTTTGTTTTAATAATTTTATTTCGGTTTCCATACTAATTAGTTGTAACAAATCTTTATCACTAGATACTATTAATGTATAATAATCTGGATTTTCTTCAGCCCTTTTGACAATTGTTCCAATTATATCATCAGCTTCATAAGGAGCTAGTTCTAAATAGGCTATTCCCATTGCTTTTAAAAGGCGACGAGCGACTGGCATTTGCATCTTTAAATCTTCAGGTGTTTCGTTTCGCCCATCTTTATAAAAATCATATTTTTCTTTCCGAAAATTTTTTCCAATATCAAAAGCTACAACCATATATTCGGGAACTTCTTCAGCAATAATTTTATTAATCATGCCGACAAATCCATATAAAGCGTTAGTTGGAAAGCCGCGACTATTGCGCATTACATTACCTGTATAAGCAGTTGCATAATATGAACGGAATAATAAATTATTTCCATCTACTAAAACTACCTTTTTCATATTACCACCCAAATTAATTATATCTAAAAATAACTAAATTTGCATCAATATTTTGATTTTATCTTAAATTTATTTTACTTCCAAACCTAATTAATATCTAAGAATTTAATATCATACATTTTATTAAGGTGGTTTATATGTTTTTAAATTTGATTAATCTTATTAAAAGTATGATTTTTTTTACAGGCTCTTACGGTAATAATGTTTTCCCTCCGCCTTTAAGTAATGAAGAGGAAGAAAAATATGTTGATTTAATGCTACAAGGAGATGATAATGCCAGAAGTAAATTAATTGAACATAACTTGCGTTTAGTAGCTCACATAGTAAAAAAATTTGATAGTAAAGATACGGATACTGATGATTTGATTTCTATTGGCACTATCGGCCTAATTAAAGGTATTGATACTTATAAAAAAACTCCTAAAGTAAAAATTACAACTTATGCTGCAAGATGTATTCAAAACGAAATTTTAATGTATTATCGTTCAAATAAAAAAAGTAAATATACTATTTCTCTAAATGATTCCATCGGCTACGATAAAGAAGGTAATGAAATCAATTTAGCTGATTTGATTGAAGATAAAAAAGAAGATATTTTAGATACAATTCAAGTTAAAGATAACATAAATTTACTGAATACTTATATGAAAAAATTAAATAAAAGAGAAAAAGAAATTATTATTAAAAGGTATGGTCTTAATAACAATAAAGATTTAACCCAAAAAGAAATTGCCGATGAACTAGGAATTTCTCGTAGTTATGTCTCAAGAATTGAAAAAAGAGCGTTAACAAAAATATTAAGAGAATTTATTAGAAATAAAAATAATCTCTAATTACAAATTTTAATTTTTTTCTTTTAAATTTCTATACGAGCTATCTCTTCTTTATTTAACGAAGTATATTTTATTATATCTTTAATAGGGACTCCATCTTTTAACATTTTTCTAGCTATCTCAATAGTTTGTTTTAGTTTTCCTTCTTTTATGCCTTCCTTATTTGCCAATAATAATTCTTTTTTGATTAGCATCTCTTGCTCTTTTTCAACTGATATTAATCTTCTTCTACTTCCATCATCATTTAATTCAAACACTTTTCTACACACTTCCTTTACTACTTTATCTTTGCATCTTTTTTCAAGCTCTTTTAATTCCCTTTCTTTTTCTGTCGCTAATGTAACTAAATAAATATGTTTATCTTCTCCTTCTATAACTTTATCATACCATTTCTCTTTATACTTAACTAGATTTACATTTATTATACTAAATTCTTCATAATATATTTCTTTATTGGTTAAATTATATAAACATATTTTCTCTTTTAAATTTTTTTGGCTTCCTTTATTGAAATTTAAATTTATTTGAATAACTTTTTCACTTACCTCGCCTCCTCTTTTATATCTTTGCGTATATTCAGTCATATAATATATTAAATTTCTTTCTTTTATTACATTATTAAAATTGATATTTACTTCTACATTTAAATATTCCCCACTTTTTATCTTTACTAATACATCAAGTATTTGAACTTTTACTTTAGTATTTACTACTGGTAATTCTACATACTCTAAAGTTACTATTTCTACTTCTTTTTCTAATATATCTGTTAAGACTTTATTTAAAAATTTAAAGTCTTCATTTTCCAAAAGAATTGTTTTAAATACTCGATCTATTTTTAATGGATAAAATTCTTGCATTTGTTTTTTCTTTTTTTCTTGTGTTTTTCTCCTTTCACTATTTACTTACGCTCTTTTTCTTAAATTTCCTTTTTATTTTCAAATTTTTTTAAAAAAAATGCATAAAAAAATTGCAAAGTTAATTGCAATTTTTTTAATCAATATTTATGTATTTCTTTTCTGGTAATGCTTTACGTTCTTCTTTTTTAGGAACTTCTAATCTTAAAATTCCGTTTTTAAATGATGCCTTAACATCTTCTACTTGAAGTTCGTCACCTACATAAAAGCTTCTTGAACATTCTCCAAAAAATCTTTCACGTCTAACAAATTTGCCTTTTTCTTTTTCATCATTGTTTTTATTCATTGTGGCAGAAACGTTTAAATAACCATCTTCAATATCGACTTTAATGTTTTCTTTTTCATATCCTGGAAGATCAATAATTATATCGTAGCTTTTATCATGTTCTTTAATATCAGTACGCATTACTTTTGATTCATAAAGCGATGTCGTATTAAAGAATGGATCATCAAATAAATCCTCCCATAAATCAAAATTATTTTTTCTTGGTATCATCATCATATAAATCATTTCCTTTCTTTTACATACAATTATAATACCCGTAAAGGTCTATTTTATTCCCTTTACATTTCTAATTATATCACTATTTTTAGCAATTGCAACCTTTGAGTGCTAATTTTCACATATTTTTCATAAAATTTATTTTGTATTAGGTACAACGCCAGTTAAAGTACACTTATTAAATATATCTTCAATATCTTCTTTAATTAATTCTGTATATTTGTTTTCAAAGTAAAAAACATATTCACGATTTTCTTTTAAAATATCACGGGACTCTTTTTGCATTTTTCTTGTAATGGTGGTCTTTTTATTATTTTCTTGATCTTTAATAGTTAATTCTAGTAAATAATTATCATTATCTTTTTCGAGTTCTTTTATTTTTTCAATAGTATATACGCGCGTAAAATTTTTATCGGTAAAGAAATTTTTACCACAAGCACCACTTTGAAAAGCAGCCAAAGTACTATAGTCGTTACCAAAATAAACATCTTTATTACCATCTTCAGTATGACACCTTATAATAGTTAAATCATTAGCAAATACTTTATTATTTTTCTTGGTTTCGTAAATAATTGTTCCACCATCTTTTAACGTTTTCGTAATATTCAAATATTTTTCCAATTTTGCAAAAACATTATCCATATTTTTATTATCAGCAATATATTCTTTTAAAGTCATATTTTTGCCATCAATGTTTAGATTAATTTCAGAAACGTTATATAAATAAACATTTTGTTCTTTCAATTGATAATACTCATATAAATCTAGTTTTTGTTCTCTTTCAGGTTCTTCTGCTTTCGCATGATTCTTCATTAAAACAACAACTAGGATAGCAAATATTGCTAAAATAAATATTGATACTCCCATAATTAGAAATTTTAAATTTTTTTTCTTATTTTTCTTACTTTTCTTTTTCATATTATACCTCAATGACATTTTAACATTTAAAAAAGCAAATAACAAATATTTACTTTTCTCTTATGTTAATAAATATAATTAATCCTTTTAAAATGCTTTTAAATTCGTTTGTAATTTTTAAATTATCTATTTCTGTATCTACCTCTAACATGAGTTTATTCAAATAATCTTGTGCATAATTATAAGCCCCACTTTTAAGTAAATACTCCCTAATTAAATTTAATTTTTTTTCGTTAATATTTTTCCTGCCATAGATTTTTAAAAATTTATCTTTATAATTAGTATTAATAATATATGAATATAAAATTGTTTGTTTAAATTCTTCAATATCAGAAGTATTTGGTTTACCTATAACTTCTGAATCAGAAAATATACCTAATATATCATCTTTTATTTGAAAGGCAATACCTATTTTATTCATAATAAATGTTAAAGATGAAGATATATTTTTACCTCCCAAGGCATATCCTAATGAGAAAGGGCCAATTATTGTATACCAGCTAGTTTTTAATTTATAAATATCTAAAATATCTTTTTCTTCTGCCCTACCATAATTATATTTTCCTATAAATGGCAAATAAACATCTAAAATTTCCCCTTTGATAGTTTTTATAATTATATCATTATAGATTGCCATTATTTTAGCAAAATTTTTATGTTTTTGATAACTATCTATAATCATTTTATTGGCTTCATAAAATCCTAAGTCACCAGCACAAATGCCTAAAGAATTAGCTAAACAAACAACATCGTTTTTATATTCTTTTTTCTTTTTATTAGCAATATATTCTCTACATATTCTTCTTGGAATTGTTTCTTTACCTCGGCGCATTTTAGTATTATCTATAATATCATCATGAATTAAAACTGAGGTTTGAAAAAGTTCATAAGCAAATGCAAGATCTAAATATTCATTATTATCTTTTATTTTATTTTCAGCCATAAAATAGCCAAGGGCAATTAATGTAGCTCTTATATATTTACCACCTTGATTTAAGCGAGTTATATCATTAATAACTTTTTGAATTAATTGATGCTCATCTTCTTGTGTCAATTTAGCATTTTGTTTATCTTGAGCACGAGTATATTTATTTAATAAGTATTTATAAAATATTAAAAAATAACATAAATTATAATAATTATTTAATTCTTTTTTGGTAGTATTTATTCCCCCAGTGATATATATTTTATCTTTAATATTTATATTGCTTTTTAAAATAAATTGGCTAAATTTTAAAATATCGGTAAAAATATATTTATTTTTTTTGGGTTTTACTGCCTTTAAAAGTTCGGAACAATTATCCACGATAAAAACATAATCATATTTTAAACTTTCTTTTTTGGCTTCCAACACAATTTTTTTCATATGATCACAATTATTTTTACAAAAATCAAAAGTATTATTTTTTTGCTTAGCACACCTTGTATCATAATATTCTATTTTATTATTTTCTAAATATTCAAGTTCATTTTGATTTACTCCTGTAAAAGGAAGAATTACAATATCCTCTTTTTGAATATCTTCTAAATCATAAACTAATTTAATACCTAAGCTTTTTAATTCATTTATAATCGTAATATTTTCCAGCCAAAAATTATAAATGCAAATATTTCTGGGGTGCTCTTTTTTTATTTCTTTAGCATAAATTTCATAAATTAATTTAAAAAACGAATTTATTTCTTGACAAGTACCAGCCCAAGAACTTAGTTTAATATTTAACATATTTGCCCTCCATTTAAAAAAGAAATAGAAACTATTTCTTAAAAAGAATCAATATTAATTTTTACTTTTGGCATTTTATTAATTGCAGCATAAGCTTGAATTAAAGTTCTAATTGCAGTTGAAGTTTTACCACCTTTACCAATAACTCTTCCCATATCACTTTCAGGAACTAATATTTCTAAAATAGTAATATCATCATCTGCTTCAAACATTGATACTTTGATTAATTCTTTTTCAATTACAATACTTTTTACTAAGTATTCTGCAAACTCTACTACATTCATAACTCTTACCTATTTCTTCTTACTTTTTGATTCTGCATATTTAACCATGATTCCTGCATTTGATAAAATATTTCTAACAGTATCAGTTGGTTCTGCACCGTTATTTAACCACTTTAATGCTTTTTCTTCATCAATAGTAACTTTTTCTTTTCCTTTAATTGGATCATATGTTCCAACTAATTCAATAAAACGTCCATCTCTTGGAAAACGTGAATCAGCGGCGACGATTCTATAGAATGGTTTTTGTTTAGCTCCCATTCTTTTTAATCTTAATTTAACTGCCATTAAAATTGCCTCCTTTTTTACTACTAATAATATAACATTGGTTCTTATTCATGTCAACATTTTTTTGTTGACTAATTTTCATTATTTTCTTCTTTTACTTCTTCTGTTTCTAAATAATCTTCATTTATTTTATCAATTTCAGTATCTAATTCTTCTTCAATTAATTCTTCATAATCATCATCTAAATCTTCAACTGAAATTTTAACCTTAGTATTACCTACTATTTCAACTCCTAGTTCTTTTTCAATAGTTAAATCAATTGTGCCATTATTTATTTCCACATTAGTAACAGTTGGTTGTTTTAAACTACGGACAATAATTTCCGAATTATTATCAAGTACAGTATCATTTTTTAAAGGTACATTCATTTTATCTGTATAATTAAATCTTTTAGTACTAACAGCGGTTTTTGTATCATTATCATATGAATACCAAACGTTGACATCAAAGGCTCCGGTTATTAAAACACTACCATTATTATTCGCACCGTTAAATGAATTACTGATTACCGTTAGTGATAAATTTTTTATGATTACTATATGGTAATCCCTAATGGTTTTAATTTAAAATAAACATCTATTGTTTTATCTTGATGAATTTCAATTCTATCAACTATTTTAAGTATTAAATCTCGTTTTTCAGTTTTTCTCACTTTGAGGTATTCTTTTACTATCTTAGGTGTTTCAATTAATTTATTAATTGAATTGTCTTCCATATACTCATCATAACTTTTTTGTAGTTCTCGTTTTTCGTTTATTAGTTCTTGTTTTTTTGATTCTAATTTTTCAGACATTGTTTTATAAGTGTTAGCTGATATAATATCATCTAACCGATCCATATAGATTTTTTCTATTTTGAGATTCACTTCTTTAATATCAATTTCTAACTTATTTATTTTTTTAATTAATGTATCTCCGTAATTATTTAATTCTTGTTTCTTTTCATTTACAATTGTTTTATAATCTAATGTTTTCAAGTATTTTTTACACATATCATTAATTATATTCAAGAGTTGTGCTTCCAAGTTATTATAATTTAGTGAGTGTGGTGTACATTTTTTATAAACACTATTTTTTCTATAATAATTACAATAAGTATAAAAACATTGCTTACTTTTATCCTTATATTTTTTTACATTCCCGATTCCAATTTTATGACCACATTCATGACAATATATTAGTCCGGCAAAATTATGAGGATAGGGTTTAACTGGTTGTCTATAATTTGCAATCAATAATTCTTGTACTTGATAGAATGTTTCTTTATCAATAATTGGTTCATGAGTATCATCAACAATAATCCATTCTTCAGGTTTGTTTCTAGTCATTTTTTTATCCCTAAAACTTTTTTTGGAAAAAACATTTTGAACCATATTGCCTATATACATTTCATTTCTCAATATATCTCTAATTGTGTGATAATTCCACTCATAAGGATGCTTTGCTTTTAATCCTCTACGAGAATTTTTATATACTTCTGGGATAGGAATTTTTTCCTTACTCAAAGTTGTCCTAATTTGGTTTTGAGAACGAGTTTCTAAATACATTTTATATATTCTTTGAACCACTTTTGAAGCTTCTTCATCAATTATCAGCTTGTGTTTATCATTGGGATCTTTTTTATATCCATAAATTGGCTGACCACCCATATATTCTCCAGCATATTGCTTAATTTTATAAACTTTTTTAATATTCTTTGATAAATCCCTTGAATATTTTTCGTTTATGAAATTATTTAAAGCAGCATATTCATTATTGGAATTTTCATTATTAGCTGTATCTATTTGTTCTTGAACAGCAATATATCTAATATTATTAGTAGGAAAATAATAGTCTAAAAAATATCCACATTCAAAATTACTTCTTCCTAATCTTGATAAATTTTTAGTTATAATTACTTTTATTTTACCACTATCAGTTTCACTCATTAAATCTTGCCATCCAGGTCTTTGAAAATTTGTACCCGAACAACCATCATCAATAAATTCTCTGCACTCTTCTCCAACATTACCATTTCGATTTATAAATTCATTTAATAATCTTCTTTGATTAGCAACGCTTTCGCTTTCATCGGCTTGATTATATTCATCAGCTAAAGAGAGTCTAATATACTTTGCAATTTCTTCTGGTTTGTATATATTTAATAATACCTTAGAAAGCGTATTTTCAAAATTCATCTTTAACTCCTCCTTTATTGGAGAATTCATTTTTTAAAGACCATCCCTATAACTACCTGTTACATATAAATATAACACGAGAAGCCATAAAACGAATCCTTATTGCAAAACTTTTTTAATATACAAATTTAAAAATTCCTTAAAATCACGATTTAAAACTTCTAATAAATCTTCTCCATCATCTGAATAAAAAAGATTAATAGTTAGTGGTTTATTCATAATTCCCTCTCCTGATAATATATTATCCATTTAAACCTATGATTTTTCTATTAATTAAATTCATAATAAAAAAAGAGTTATAAATTATAACCTAATTTTATTAACTCTTCATATACAAGAGGACTAATCATTTTAACTCCTCAATGGCAATCCACTTGGCTCCTAATGAATCTTGACCATCACTAGTTTCTTTAACAGTCTCACCGTCAATCTCAACAATGTATATTATGCCAATATGATGCATATTTTCCATCTCTTCGTGATGTAGCCAATTTACTACTACTGAATTAGCATCAAATAAATTAAATGATTTGATATTTACTCCAGTTTCTTCCAACAATTCTCTTTTTAATGTTTCAACTGGTTTTTCACCATGTTCAATACTTCCACCAGGCAAATCATATTTACCAGTATATGCCCCTCTTGATTTTTTAACTAACAAAAAAATCAAGA
>CANQYF010000024.1 GCA_947628075.1 uncultured Bacilli bacterium
ACCCGTAAATGAAAGGAATGGTTTAAATGAGTAAAATTATAGGTATAGATTTAGGAACAACTAATAGTTGTGTTGCTGTATTAGAAGGTGGCGAACCAAAAGTTATTCCTAATAGTGAAGGTAATCGTACAACTCCATCAGTTGTAGCATTTAAAGGTGATGAAGAGTTAGTTGGTGAAACTGCCAAAAGACAAGCTGTCACTAATGTAAAAAATACGATTTCTTCTATTAAAAGAAAAATGGGAACTAGTGAAAAAGTTGAAGCAAATGATAAAAAATATACACCAGAAGAAATTAGTGCTAAAATTTTAAGTAAACTTAAAGCGGATGCTGAAAGTTATTTAGGTGAAAAAGTAACAAAAGCGGTAATTACGGTACCTGCATACTTTAATGATGCTGAACGTCAAGCAACTAAAAATGCTGGTAAAATAGCTGGCTTAGAAGTTGAAAGAATTATAAATGAACCAACTGCGGCGGCTTTAGCATATGGGCTTGATAAACAAGATAAGTTACAAACTATTTTAGTATATGACTTAGGTGGTGGTACATTTGATGTATCAATTCTGGAACTTGGTGATGGTGTTTTTGAAGTTAAAGCAACAAGTGGTAATAATCGTCTTGGTGGTGATGACTTTGATGCTCGTATCAGTGATTATTTAGTTTCCGAATTCAAAAAAGAACATGGTGTTGATTTATCTAAAGATAAAATGGCTATGCAAAGAATTAAAGATGCTTCTGAAAAAGCCAAAAAAGATTTATCTGGTATGACAACTGCTCAAATAAGTCTACCATTTATAGCGCAAAGTGACGAAGGACCACTTCATATGGAAATGAGTTTATCAAAAGCTAAATTTGAAGATTTATGTCGTGACTTATTTGATTCAACCCTAGAACCAGTTCGAAAAGCTTTAAAAGATGCTAAACTTTCTAGTAAAGATATCGATAAAGTAATATTAGTTGGTGGTTCAACTCGTATTCCATATATTCAAGAACTTGTTAAGAAAGAATTAGGACAAGAGCCAAATAAAGGTGTTAACCCTGATGAAGTAGTAGCTATGGGAGCAGCTATTCAAGGTGGCGTTTTAACTGGTGAAGTTGATGATATTGTTCTTCTTGATGTAACACCACTTTCACTTGGAATCGAAACTCTTGGTAATGTTATGACTGTATTAATTCCTAGAAATACTACAATTCCTACAAGTAAGAGTCAAGTATTTAGTACTGCTGTTGATAATCAACCTGCCGTAGATATCCATGTATTACAAGGTGAAAGACCAATGGCAACTGATAATAAAACTTTAGGAAATTTCCAACTTACTAATTTACCTCCAGCAAAAAGAGGAGTTCCTCAAATTGAAGTTACATTTGATATTGATGCTAATGGTATAGTTAATGTTAAAGCTAAAGATTTAGGAACTGGCAAAGAACAATCAATAACTATAACATCAAGTACTAATCTTTCTGATGATGAAATAGAAAAGATGGTTAAAGAAGCTGAAGCTAATAAAGAAGCTGACGAAAAGAGAAAAGAAGAAGCAGAAGTTAGAAATAATGCTGATGCAATGATTTTCCAAACTGAAAAAGCTTTAGAAGATCTTGGTGATAAAGTTGATGCTAAAGATAAAGAAAAAGCTGAAGATTTAATAAAAGAATTAAAAAGTGCTTTAGAAGGTAAAGACACTGATAAAATAAAAGAGAAAACAGAAGAACTTTCTAAAACAGCCATGGATTTAGCGGCTAAAGTATATCAAAATGTTAATCCAAATAATAATGAAGATGCTAATAATGAAAGTACTAATGCCAAATCTGATGATGGGGTAGAAGAAGCTAAATTTGAAGAAAAATAAAATATTAGGCTCTTTAAAAAAGAGCCTTACTTTTAGTTAAGAAAGGGTTTTTATGGCAAAAAAGCGAGAAAAATTTGAAGATAAATATAAATGGAATGTAAAAGATCTATATGAAAGTGATGAAAGTGCTTATCAAGAAATAGAAGAATTAACTCAAGAATTAAATAAATATAAAGATTATGAAGGCCATATTTTGGATAATAATCAAAATTTACTTCAATTATTAGACTTTGATGTAGAAATATCAAGAAGATTAGAAAAATTATTTATCTATGCTCATATTAATAATGATGCTGATACATTAAATACTAAGTATCAAGAACTATTTGGTAAAGTTAAAAATGTTTATAATAAATATTTAGAAGTAACTGCCTATATAGTACCAGAACTTCTGCAAAAAGATGAAAGTCTAATTAAAATTTATATAAAAGAAAATAAAGATTTAGAAAAGTATGCTCGACATTTAAAAGAGATATATAGAGCAAAAGAACATATTTTAAGTAGTGAAGTTGAAAAAGCACTTACAAGTTATAGCAAATTATTAGATATCCCAGAAGAAGTTTCTGGTGTTCTAACTGATAGTGATTTTAAATTTGATAATATTAAAGTTAAAGGTAAGGAAGTAGAACTTACTGAGAGTAATTATAGTGTTTATATAAAGGATAATGATCGGGAAGTAAGAAAACAAGCATTTTATTCATTATTGAAAACATATGGTAATTTTAAAAATACTTTAGCTTATCTATTAAGAGGTGAAGTGGAAAAGAATGTTGCAACTGCTAAATTAAGAAATTATTCTAGTAGCTTAGCATCCTCTTTATTTCATAATGAAATAGATGAGAAGGTATATAGAAATTTAATTACTTCAGTTCATCATAATTTGCCATCATTATATAAATATTGGGATTTAAAAAAGAAAATATTAAATTTAGAAGATTTTCATTTATATGATACCTATGCTCTTACCAGTAAAGATGATGATAAGCAAAATTATACTTTTGAGATGGCAAAAGATTTAGTCTTAAAAGTAGTAAGCCCTTTAGGAGAAAAGTATGTTAAAGATTTAGAAAATGCTTTTAATTCTGGTTGGATAGATTCATGCAATAATGAAGGAAAACGAGGAGGGGCATATTGTACAGCTTGTTATGATGTTCATCCTTATGTATTATTAAGTTTTGAAGGTAAGCTTAATGATGTTTCGACCCTTGCTCATGAACTTGGACACGCTATGCATTATTATTATGCTTGTCAAAATCAAGAATATCAAGATTATGGTTATAGCATTTTTGTTGCCGAAGTTGCCAGTCAAGTAAATGAAATTTTATTATGTCGTTATTTGTTAGATAATACTAATAATAATCAAGAAAAAATGAAGATAATTGATGATTTATTACAAAAATATAAAGCCTCTATATTTAGACAAACCATGTTTGCAGAATTTGAATTATATCTTCATGAATTTACAGAAAAAGGGGGCGTCCTTACCCATCAAAATATGTGTGATAAATATTATGAATTAAATAAATTATATTTTGGGGATAAGGTTATAGTTGATGAAGAAATAAAATATGAATGGGAAAGAATACCACATTTTTATATGAATTTTTATGTTTATCAATATGCAACAGGTTTTGCTGCCGCCATCTATTTAGCTAATAAAATTTATGATGGTGATGAAAAAACAAGAGAAAATTATTTAGAATTTTTAAAATTAGGTTGTACCAAGAATCCAATTGATTCCTTAAAAGTTGCTGGAGTTAATATGACTAAAACTGAAGTCTTTGATACTGCAATAAAATTTATGGATGAATTAATTCAAGAATACAATGTTTTATTAGGAAGGTGATTCTATGAATAAAAAAGATTATTATGAAATATTAGGAGTATCAAAAAACGCTACTGATGAAGAAATAAAAAGAGCGTTTCGAGTTTTAGCTAAAAAATATCATCCTGATGTTAATAAAGAAGCTGGAGCAGCTGAAAAATTTAAAGAAATTGGTGAAGCTTATCAAGTGCTATCTGATAAAAATAAAAGAGCTCAATATGATCAATATGGCCATGCTGCATTTGACAATAATGGTGGAGCAGGTGGCTTTGATATGGGTGATATTGATTTAGATGATATTCTTTCTAACATTTTTGGCGGTGGCTTTGGTGGCTTTGGTAGTGCTTTTTCGGGCTTTGGGGAAAGCCGTAGTAGAAGTAAAAATCGTCCGCAACGAGGTAATGATTCTTTAATAAAAATTAAACTTTCTTTTAATGAAGCCGTTAATGGATGTAAAAAAGATATTAAAATTAATGTGACAGAAGCTTGTGATAAATGTCATGGCAGTGGTGGCTTTGGTGAGAATACATGTTCTGTCTGTGGTGGTATTGGTGTTGTAAGAGAAGAGACTAGAAGTATTTTTGGCATCGTGCAAACACAAAAGACATGTTCTAATTGTAATGGGACCGGTAAAACATATAGAGAAATATGTGATGAATGTCATGGTAATGGTCAAGTAAGAAAAAATAAAACTTTAACAGTAACTATTCCTGCTGGTATTGACACTGGTAATCAATTACGTCTTTCTGGAAAAGGAGATGCTGGCGTAAATGGCGGGCCAAATGGGGATATTTATTTAGAATTTGAAGTTGAGGAGCATAAATATTTTGAAAGACAAGGCGATGATATTTATCTAGAAGTTCCTATTACAATAACTGATGCTATTTTAGGTTGTAAAAAAGAAATACCTACTTTGACCGGAAATGGTTATATTGAGATAAAACCAGGTACACAAAATTATACAAAGCTTAAATTAAAAGGAAAGGGAATTAAAGGGTTAAACAGTCGTTTTCCTGGAGATATGTATGTAGTTATCAATGTTATTATTCCAACTAAACTTTCCAAAAAGCAAAAAGATTTATTAAGTGAATTAAGAGATACAGATTTAGAAAGTGAGCCTGAATTTAAAGATTTTAAAAAATCATTGGATTAAAAGAATTAATTGCCCAAAATTACTAGGTTAAAATTGACATTATTTTGGTAATTTAATATAATGATAATGTAAGGTGATGCTAATGAAACAACCTATACTAGTAAAATTAAAAATGAAATCAATTTATAAAAACTTCTTAGTATTTTTAGGCTTTTTAATTCTTTTATTAGGTTTCATGGGAATATCTTATATGTTTTATGATAAGATGGTTGAGTTAGATAGCGATATTGAAGTAAATGGCGCCTTATCAATTAATTATGTAGATGGTAAAAAATTTAATATTAAAACGGGCGAACATAAAATAATTAAATTTAGTGTTTCTAATGCCAGTGATAAAGTAAATTATTATAATATAGGATTTAATAAAGTTAGAGGTAATGGTACCTATAAAATTATCTATAATGATATAGTAATTATGGAAGGAAAACTTAGTACCATAGATGAACTTACTACTGATTATATAAGTATTGATTCAAATGAAACTAAAATTTATACTCTAGAGATTCAGAATACTAATGAAGCTGATTTAAAAGGGGCTTTAAATATTCGCAATCAAAATGGTAAAATAATAACTTTTGCTGATATTATTTTAAAAAATACCCTTCCAAGTGAAACATCCCTAACTAAGGTTGGTGTTGAGGCTGCAACAGAAGATGAAGGATTAATTAAAAGTAGTGATGATAGTGGGGTTTCCTATTATTATCGAGGCAATGTAGAAAATAATTATGTTTCCTTTGGAGGATTTATGTGGCGAATCATTCGAATTAATGGTGATGGAACCGTTAGAATAGTTTTAGATGACGTTGCCGAAACATTAGCTACTTACTATAATAGTGATAATCAAAACTTTGATTATGAATTATCAAATATAGGTAGTTTTTTAGATAATTGGTTAGAAGAAAATTTAAAAAATTATACAATGTATATTGCTAATTCCAAATTTTGTAATGACATAAGTAAGGATACTGATGGAACGATGTTATCTTATACTAGAGTTATAACTAATAAAATACCAACATTGAATTGTTTAGGAAATTCCTATAGTAATAGTATTGGTCTAATGACAATTGATGAAGTTTTACTAGCGGGAGCTACTCCAACTAGTAGTAATGATAAATTTTATCTTTATAAGAAAGATATTACCACTCCTTGGTATACAATGACCGGAGCTAAAGGAAATGATAACTCTTTAAATTTGTTTATGGTAAATACTAATGGAGAATTGAAAACCGATTTAGCTGGTGATTTATATCGGAATGTAAGACCAGTTATTAATCTAATTAAGAATATCGATATGATTGGTGATGGAACTATAAATAACCCTTATACTTTAGCAAATTAGAGTTATTGCATAATCATTAAACATGTGTTATAATAAGTGTCAATATTTGTGAAAATATATGTAAAGCAAATATAAGACACTTATTTTAGTTTACATATAGTGTTAAAATAAAAATATGGTGATAAAAGATGAATTTTATAAGAGATATTTATAAATTTATAAGTTATTTAACTTTTGTTGATTTAATATTTTTTGCAGCAATAATTGTATTATTAATTTTAATTGTTACTCTAATTTATTTTATTAAAATAAATAGTGATAATTATGAAAATATTAGTAGCAATAAAGATTTAGAATCAAAAGAGGAATCTAAAAAAGAAAAAGTTGATATGATTATGAAGAATTTAGAATTAGAAGAAAGCAATGATGAAAAGGAAATAGAAGAATATAATGACGAAGAAGGAGAGCTTTTAGATTTAGAAAGTTTAACCAAAAAATTACAAGACGAAAAAGATGAGCAAGTTAATATTTCTAAATATGAAAAAGATCAAGAAGAAAAAGCAATTATTAGTTATGATGAATTATTACAAAAGCATAATAAATATGCTTTAAATTATGAAAAAGAAGAAGTATTAGATGATTTAATAGTTAAAAAGGTTAATCTTAATGATCTAGTCAATACGGAAGAAAAAGATGATAGCTTAGATGTTAGAGTAATAAGTTATCAAAAAGAAGAAGCATTTTTAAGTGCGTTAAAGGAATTAAACAAGTTATTAAATTAAAAGGTGGGTTTTATGAAATTTTATATTGAAACATTTGGATGTAAAGTAAACTCTTATGAATCAAATTATGTAAAACAGTCACTCATAAAAAGTGGCTTTCTTTTTACTGAAGATTTAGCTAGAGCTAATATTGTTATTATTAATACTTGTACGGTTACAAATACGGCAGATGCTAAATGTCGGAAATTTGTAAGAAAAGTAAAACGAGAAAATAAAGATATAATATTAGTCGTTATGGGTTGTAGTGTACAAAATAATTATGATGAATATAGAAAAATGGATATTGATATTCTTATTGGTAATAAAAATAAGTCAGAAATTGCAAATTTAATAAAACAATATCTACAAGATCATCAAAAATATACATTTATTGAAAAAAATCGCGATTTAAGTTTTGAAGAGATGACAATTACTGATTTTGATCATACTAGGGCTTTTATAAAAATTCAGGACGGATGTGACAATTTTTGCTCTTATTGCATTATTCCTTATGTAAGAGGAAAATGTCGAAGTAAAAATTTTGAAGAAATAATTGAGGAAGCTAAGTTATTGGTTAAAAATAATCATCATGAAATTGTATTAACGGGTATTCATACGGGATCTTATAAAGATAGAGAATATGATTTGGTTGATGTTATTAATGAATTAAGTAAAATCGATGGTTTAGAAAGAATAAGATTATCTAGTGTTGAAGTTACTGAACTTAATGATAAATTTTTAAAGATGCTAAAAGAGAATTCTAAATTTTGTAATCATCTTCATATACCATTGCAAGCAGGTAGCGATGAAATTTTAAAAAAGATGAATCGCAAATATGATTTAAACTATTATTTTCAAAAAATCCATCAAATTCGCCAAATCCGTCCCGATATTTCAATAACAACGGATATTATTGTAGGTTTTCCAGGAGAAACTAACGAAATGTTTGAAAAGACTTATGAAAATGCTTTGAAATTAAAGTTTAGTAAAATTCATGTTTTTCCATATTCTAAACGAAATGGTACAGTAGCCAGTAAAATGTCAGAGGTTACCAGCCACGAAAAAACTAATCGTGTTCATAAATTATTAAATTTATCACAAATATTAGAAAAAGAATATGAAAATCAATTTCTAGGAAAAAATTTAGACGTTTTAATAGAGGAAGTTAAAGATAACGTTAGTATCGGGCATAGTTCTAATTATATTTTAGTAAAAATTAATAAAAAATTAGAAAAAGGCAATATCTATAGTATTAAATATCAAATGGATAATAATGAAGAAAAAGTTGCTCAATAATTAGCATCTTTTTTGATTTAAAATAAGAAATAATTTTTTTACTATTTTAGGACTAATTATTATAAGAATATAATGAATAATAAAGGAAAATATGATATAATATTTATGTTAAATAATCATTAGAATCATTGAAAGAGAGTGATTTGTTTGAACTATAAGAAAATAAATGAAAAAGAGATACAAGAAAAAATAAGAAAAGTTGATGGCGCTATGTCCCAAGAAGGAATGCCTTTAACAGAGGAATTAAAGCAAAAACTTTATGATTGTATAGTTGGCAGATCAACGACAGCTATTGAGAGGAAAAAAATAATGGAAAAATATAGGAGAATTTATGGATAATAAATACAAATATATTTATGAAAAAGCCACGCTTTTTAAAAACGTGGTTAATTTTTTGCTTTAAAATTTTCGATATAAACCAATGGCTTTACCTAAAATAACACAATTATCTAAAATAATAGGATCCATGGTGTCGTTTTCTGGTTGTAATCTAATATGATCTTTTTCTTTATAAAAAGTTTTAATCGTGGCTTCATTTTCCATAGTCATTGCTACAACAATATCGCCATTTTTAGCTGTGCTTTGTCTTTGGACAATAACATAGTCACCATCAAAGATACCAGCATTAATCATACTGTCACCACTAACATGTAAAGTAAATATAGTAGCAGTCGCAGGAATTAAAGATGCAGGTATATCAAAGAATTCATTAGGTTGTTCAATTGCGGTTATTGGACTACCAGCAGTTATTTTACCTAGAAGAGGAACTTTGACAACATCTTCGTTAGTATTTAAATATTCATTTTCCCCAATTATTTCAATTGTTCTAAATTTATTACTTGTTGTTCTAATAAGTCCTCGTTGTTCTAAGTTTTTCATGTGAACAAAAACGGTAGCAGGGCTAGATAATTTTACTCCTTTACAAATTTCTCTAATAGCAGGTGGGAAACCATGTTCTGCTATATATTTTTTTATGAAATCGAGTACATCTTTTTGTCTTTTAGTTATTTCTTTATTTTCCATTAGATACCTCCTAAGTACATTCTACTATATTTATTAATTTATGTCAAACAATTGTTTAGTTTTTAAATTTTATCTTGATACAAACAAACGTTTCTGTTATTATTAAATTGTAAGAAAGAAGGAGTGATATTATGAAAAAAGCGTTAGAAAAATTTGGAGGGTTAATTTTATTTTACTCGGTTATAGTTTTTGGTGTCTTTATTCTGAACATTCGTTTTTCTTATCTTAATAATAGAAATATTGGATCAAATTATATAAATATGAGTGCAGAGTCAAGCAATTGACTCTTTTAAATTATGAAAAAAGAAGTTATAATGAATATGAGGGTAAAATAATGAAGAAGAAAGTATTAATTATTTATGCAAGATATGGTTCTGGCCATAAGTCTATTGCGGAATATGTAGCAAAATATATTAAAGAAAACAATAAAAATGTCGAAACATTATTATTAGACATGACTGATTTTGGAAATAGACTTGGTAAAATTTCTTTTAAAATAATGGATTGGGTTAGTAAAAAACGTCCTGAATTTTTATTTGATTTTTGTTATGAACTCATGGATCACAAAGTATCTTCCATAGGAAATAATTATTTAACTAAAAAAAGTTTTGATAATCTAAAGTTGAGAAATACGATTAAAGATTTTAATCCTGATATTACTATTTCTAGTCATTTTTTCTGCAGTGGTATTATAAGTGCTTACAATAAACTTGGTATTATTCATAGTAAATTACTAACAATTATTACCGATTATCGGACCCATGAATGGTGGACACGAAACAAAAAATATGAAGATGGATATATTGTTGGTAATGAAATAGTTAAAGAAGAACTAATAAAAAGAGGAGTAGAGGCCAAAAAAATATATCCTTTTGGGCTACCTTTAAATATTAGTGATATGAATAGATTAGATGATAGCCTAACTATTTATAAGAGATATAAAATAAAAAATAATAAAAAAGTATATCTATTTTTTGGTGGTGCCACCGCAGGTAGTATGTATTATTATGATTATTTTAAAACTATTTGTAAATTAGATATTAATGCATATATAATTTTTGTTTGTGGAAAAAATAATAAATTAAAAAACAAATGTGATAATTTCGTTAAAAATCATGAAATATCTAATGTTAGGGTTTTAGGTTACACCAATGATGTATTAAATATTTTAAAAATAAGTGATTTAGTTATATCTAAACCAGGGGGTGCGACGATTACTGAATGTTTAGAAATGAAAGTACCAATGGTTATTGTACCTGGAATGGGTGGCCAAGAAAAATATAATGCCAGATTCATGGTTAAAAAGAAATATGCAATTAAAGTACGAGGAACTCGTTCCTTTAAAAGAGTAATTAATAAACTTGAAAATAATCCCAACATAATTGTCAAAATGAAAGATCGCTTAAATCGTCTAGATAATAACAAATCAGTAGAAAAAATTAATAATTTAATCAATAAAATGGAGGTGAAATAATGAGTAAAATAGAAAATTCAATCATAAATAATTTAAAAATGTTAGCACTTGATGCCATATTTGCTAAAGGAAATGGTGATGTAGGCTTATCTTTAAGTGCTGCTCCTATCTTTTATACTTTATTTATGCATCATTTACAATTTTCTCAAGATAATATGAAATATCTAAATCGTGACCGTTTAATAGTAAATGATCGTTTATTACCATTATTATATTCATCTTATGCCTTGTTTTATAAAGAATATAATGTCGATAATTTAAAAGAATATAGTAAATTTTCATCCCCAACCAAAGGATTTAATAGTAAAAAATCTATAGGGGTAGAAATTGGTAGTTTAAATGATGGTGATATTGTAGCAACTTCAGCTGGAATTGCCCTTGGAGAAAATTACTTAGAATCACTTATTAAAATAGAAAATAATAAATGTGATTTAATTAATTTTAAAACGATATGTATATGTACGGAAGAAGATATAATGAGTGGAATAAGCTATGAAGCTTTATCTTTTGTTAGTAATTTAGTTTTAAATAAATATATTTTGATTATTATTAAAGATGGCATTAGTAAAGATAGTTCAACTAAAGAGGTATTTTCTGAAAATTTAATTGATCGTTTCATTTCTTTAAAATTTAATGTAGAAGAAGTTAATGGTGATAGTGTGGGTTCCCTTCGGGATGTATTTGAAAGTGCCTATAAATCTAAAAAGCCAACTGCGATTATTGTTGATACTACTTATGGTATTGGCTCATCTCATGAAAATACGAATAAAGACTTTAATGAACCATTATCATTAGAGGAAATGAATGCTTTAAGAAATCAATATAAATTAAATGAAACTTTTGAAATTAAAGAAGAGAATAGACTAGAAATTGAAAAAAATATTACAAAAAGATTAAATAAGATAATGACTTATTGGCAAAATTTGAAAAACGAAAGTTTAAAAGATATTAAAATAAAAGAGATAATAAATTTCTTAACTAACGGTATGAGTTCTTTAAACTTTAAGCCAGAAAATATTAAAATAGGATCTGAATATGAAGAAAATTTACTTAAAAGCAATAATAAAATATTTAATATTTTAGCAAATAAAAGTCCTTTTATTTTATGTGGTAGTAATGATAATTTTTATTACACTTTATCAAGCATTAAATCATCCGATATTATGAGTAAAGAAAATCCAACTGGTCGTAATATATTATTTGGAGGTCGGACTCTCGCTATGGGTGGAATCGCTTGTGGGCTTGCTTCATTAGGTTTTAAAATGTTTATAGGTACTCCTTTACAAAATGCCAATATGCTTATGCCTTTTATTAAACTTAGTAGTATGAATGATTTAGGAGTCAATTTTATTTTTACTAATGATACATTTATGAATACTTATGAAAATAAGGGTATCTGTCCAGTTGATGAAATTAGTAATTTGCGAAATATTCCGGATATTATTAATTTTAGACCAGCTGATATTAATGAAATAATTGGGGTATATGACATAATAAGTTCGCATAATAAAACATGTACTATTATTTTAAGTAATCAAAAAACTCCTAAATTATTGGGAACTAATTCTAAATACGTTTTAGCAGGAGCCTATCGTGTCAAAAAAGAATCAGAAAATTTAAATGCAATTTTAATAGCGACGGGAAGTGAAGTTTTATTAGCGTTAAAAATTGCCAGTGAATTAGCAAGTTATGGTATTGATTTTCGTGTAATATCTATGCCATCAAGAGAATTATATGAAATGCAAAAAGAGAAATATCAAAATATTTTATTGCCAGAAGCTGTTCCCGTTTTTGCCTTAGAGTTTGCAAGTTCCTCTAGTTGGTTTCCATATGTTAAAGAAAAAAATCATATCTTAGGTATTAACTCATTTGGGGATGCAGGAACTAAAGAAGAATTGTTAAATTATTATGGCTTAGATATAGATTCTATAAAAGTAAAAATTTTAGCGGCTTTAAAAAACAAATAAGTTCGACAGCATTTTACAAAAATTTTCTAATTAATTTTGTATAATTTTTGTAAGGTGATAAAATGCGAACTTTTTATATATTTAAAATTAAAAAAGAAATGGCGATATTAACTAAAGAAACGCCTTATAATCTATATCGGACTATAGAAAACTTCTATTATTATGATTCCATAAACAATAATGTATCATTTAAAATATTTAATGATATTTTTGATGTCTTTAATCCTGAATTTTTAAATAAAAGAATCACCAATTTATTTCAAAACAATAGACATTATTCCTTTCATAAAGATATTCATGAAATAAATAATAAATATAAACCTGAATTTAGTCAATTGAAAGTTTATAAAAGTCATCTAATTTTAAAAACTGATGCGATGGAGCCAACTCTTTTAATTAATTATTTAATGAGTGATAATTTATTTGTTTGTGATTTTAAAAATAAGGACTTTTTTTGGCTAAATGAGTTTGTGAGATAATGTTTTTTGTGATAAAATGAAGTAGAAGATGATGTGTATGAAATTTAAGTTAAATGATTATATTATAGAATACGAAGTAATAAGAAAAGATAACAAAAATCTTTATTTTCGCTTTGATGAAAATTGCAAATTAATAATTACGGCACCTCGATTTATAAGTGATAATGAAATAAAGAATTTAATTACCAAAAATTCAAGCGCTATTTTAAAAATGTATGAAGATTCACTAGCTAAAAGTGAAAGGGATAGTTTATTTTGGTATTTAGGATCTTCTTATAATGTTACCTTTGATAATCGCATTAAAGATTTAAAATTTGAAGAGAATAATATTATTTGTCATGATGAAGAGGCTTTAAAAAAATTTTATGATGATGAATGTTTGAGAATATTTAATGAAGAGATAGTCATTTGTAAAAAATGTTTTTCTAATTTACCAGAATTTCGTTTAAGAATAAGAAAAATGCGTACCAGATGGGGTGTATGCAATACTAGAGATAAAATAATTACTTTAAATAGTGAATTACTTAAAAAAGATGTTAGCTTAATAGATTATGTTATAATTCATGAAATGGCTCATTTTTTTGAACCAAATCATGGCAAAAATTTTTGGAAAATAGTAGAATGTGCCATCCCTGATTATAAAGAGAGAAGGAAAAAATTGAGACATTAAGTTTTCCTTTTTTTGTATAATAGGAAAGTTATATAAGAAAAATATCAAGTAAAATACTATTGAGAAAGTCAAAAAAACGTTGTGTTACAAACAAATGTATGCTATAAT
>CANQYF010000025.1 GCA_947628075.1 uncultured Bacilli bacterium
ATCGGGCATTACTCCAATAGTATAATACATTATTGAAAGAAATGTCAATAAAAATTATACTATTTGAATAAATTATAAATATTTTTTTAAATCTTCAATATTCTTCTCCAATGTTGCTTTTAACTTTTGAGCTAAAACCGTTATTTCTACATCATTATTATCATATGCATTAATCTTTTCTGTTATTTCAATTATACCTTTATTAGTGCCTTCCATCATCATTTTTGCTATTGTTTGATCACTATTATCTTTCATCATTTCCATTTCACTCATCATTTTAGAACTCATCTTAGCCATCAAACCAATTTCTTCTGTGTTTTTACCATATTTTTTTAAAATATCCTCAGCTTCTTTACAAATGTTTTGATATTCTTTTTTCTCTGTATTTAAAAGCTTTTCAAATTTTTCATTACTTGCTTTCGTAATAACATCATTAATACCAATAACACCCATTTCAGCATTTTTATAAATATAATTTAAAAACTCTACTTCTTCACCCATATTTTTTTTCATTAAAAAATCACCCAATAATATTATGGTGACTTTTTTTCAAATTATACTTCTTGAACAACCGCAATTATCATTGGCTTGCATTCTGTTTCTTCGTATAAATAATTGCTTAGTTCTTCTCTTATTTCGATCTTTATTTTATTATAATCCACAAAGTTAGGAGTAATATTTCTATTAATTATATTTTCACAAATCTTTTTAATTTCAGAAATTAAATAAGCTGAATCTTTTACATAAATAAAACCTCTGGTAGTTACTTCGGGACCAACAAGCATTATTTTATCTTTTTTAGATATAGTGGCACTTATTAAAACAATTCCATTTTCAGAAAGCATTTCACGGTCTTTTATAACTAATTCACCAACATCTTCCGAAGATTTACCATCAATTAATACATCATTAACTTTAATCTTAGTATTACTTTCTACTAACTTTCCGTTTTCAAAAGTAACTACTTCGCCGTTTTGTTTTAAAATAATATTCTCTGCTTTAATTCCTAAATTATTGGCTAAATTAGCATTATTAACCATGTAACGATATTCACCTTTTACAGGCATATAATATTTAGGTTGAACAAGTTTTATCATTAACATGATATCTTCAGTAGATGGATGATGTAAGATAATTTTATCACCTGGTAAATTAATAATATTACAACCAAACTTAGCTAATTCATTTTCTAATTTAACTAATGTTTTTTCATTGCTATCATATCTTGGCTCAGCAAAAACAATCGAATCTGTATCTCTTAAATTAATAAATTTATCATAACCATGTAATATTTTACTTATATTAGCATAAGGGTTGGCTCTTTCATCACTAACTAATAAAATAGCATTATCATCATCTATATTAGATAAATCACCAATTAAGCCAGCTTGAACATTAAGATATTTTTCTTTAATGGCAAAATTTATAACATTTTGTAATTTTTTACCCATAATTACAACTTTTCTATGGGTATTTTTAGCTGCGTTAAAAATATCATTAATTGTATATAAATGATATGGTAAAATGGAAAATAAAATTCTTTTTTCGTTATGTTTAATAATATCCTTAAAGTAATCTTCTAAATGATGATTAGGTGAAGTATGTCCTTTTCTTTCAGAAAAAGTAGATTCACATAATAAACATAATACACCTTGTTTACCAATGTACGCTATTTTACCTAAATCCATATCATATGCTCCAAGCATTGTTGGATCTATCACAAAGTCACCTGTATAACAGATGGCCCCATCTTTTGTATTTACAACATACATAAGTGAATCAGGAATACTATGAGAAACTGAAATAGGAAAAATAGAGATATTATTTTCAAACATTAATTTTTTATGAGGCTTTATTTCAATAATATTTTTATCACTAATACCATATTCTTGTAAAACAAATTTAGTAAATTTAGTTGCATAAATTTTAACATTAGGTAATTCTTTTACTAAATCAGAGATACTTCCCATATTTTCACTATGACCATGGGTAATAAAAATTCCTCTAATCTTTTTTTTATTTTTAGTTAAATAACTAAAGTCAGGCATAATATAATCGATACCCAAAAGATTTGAATTAGCATATTTTAAACCACAATCAAAAACAAAAATATTATCATCTATATCTATAACATAAGAATTCTTGCCGTTTTCTGAAAGCCCACCCAAGCCAAAAATTTTTATTTTGCTCAAAATAAATTCCTTCTTTCTAAAAGTTTTTTATAAGATGTGCTAATTATAACAAAAAAAGAGTTTAAAATCAACTCTTATGAATTTTTGCAATCTTTTTTTATTTTTTGATATTGCCATATTATCTTATCTTTCTTCTGTTATAAGTTTGCTTAAATTTACTATATTTAAATCTTGATATAATATTTGTCTAACTAAAATTTTATAATCAGTTAATGAAACATTATCATTAATAAAAATAATTAAGCCACTTTCAATAGATGATTTTATACTTGCTAAATTATAATTATTTAATATAAAAGTGGCTTCAACTAAATATTTATTATTCTTTTTACAAATATCTAGAATGTTATTATTTATATAACAAATATTAGTATTAGTGTTATTGTTATTTAACATTATTTCTACTTTATTAAACTCTGTATAATCACTATTAATTTGTTCATAATTAGCATTTTTATCATAAGAATTATGATCTATAAGTCGCGTAATGTCTATATTTTTCTCCTTTGAATAATTAATTATGTCGATATTATCTTTTACTATTAAAGCCACCATATTTTTATTTTTATTACCTTTTCTTATGATTTTATCTTTATTATTTTCTAATGATACATAAGGTGTGACTTTATCATACTCCAAATAATGAGAATTAAAAGTATCTAAAAAATTCATATTATTATAACTTTTCAAAACATTTACGGAGTATCCATTTAAACCAGGGATAATATATTCATCTTCAATTATTGCACTGACTGCCTTTATTTCATAATTATCTTTTTGTCTATTTATTTCAGTTACTAAACTATTATTATTAATAACAATATCACTCATCTTTTCAGTATAATAAAAACTACCCACTAAAATAACTAATAAACCTAAATATTTAAAAAGATTTTTCATTACTTCACCTAATAAAATTATAATTATTTATTTTTAATTTATTACTTTTCTTTTTCTTGTTCTATTTTTTTATTACTTGATAAAAAGGTAACTCTTTCAGCAATAACATCGGTAACATAATGGGTTTTACCATATTCATCTTCATATTTACTTGTTTGTAATCTGCCTTTTACACCAATAACATCACCAACTTTACAATACTCTGTGGTAGTTGAGGCTACACTATTCCATAAAATACAACGAATAAAATCAGTTTCATAAATACCTTCTGAATTTTTAAAATTACGGTTTACAGCCAAAATTACAGTAGTTACTTTCTTATTATTCTCAATTTCTACTATCTCAGGGTCTTGAGTAAGTCGGCCAACTAAAATAACATTATTCACCATAAAACCTCCTTTCTACAAAGAAAATAGCACGAATTTTAACAAATACCTAACTGCCAATTCTTATAAGAAAAAAGTATTAAAATAAATCAAAATTTGGAATTTTAGACAAAAAAAATTACTAATTTTATAGTATTAGTAATTTAATCTTTTATTAATCTATTTAATTCAATAGCGTATTCCATTGGCAATTCTTTTTTAAAGTCTGCAATAAAGCCCATTACCAACAATTCTTTGCATTTATCTTCGCTTAAACCTTTACTCATTAAATAATTTAATTTTTCTTCACTTACCTTAGAAATAGTTGCTTCATGTTCCAAAGTACTACTATCATTTTTTACAATATTTTTAGGATACGTATTACTTTTAGAAATCCCATCTAATATTAAAGTATCACATTTCACTTTGGCAAACGAATCAGTAGCTTTTTCTTCTATTTTAACAAGTCCCCGATAATTACTTTCTCCACCACTTTCGGCAATACTTTTACTGATAATATTACTTTTTGTATATTTGCCTAAATGAATCATCTTAGCACCCGCATCAAGGGCTTGCCCTTTTTTAGCATAGGCAATTGATAAACTATTACCACTCGCATAATCACCTTTTAAAATACAACTAGGATATTTCATAGTGACAAAAGAGCCAATATTGCCATCTACCCATTCCATTTTACCATGTTCTTGCACAATAGCTCTTTTAGTTACTAAATTATAAACATCTTGGGACCAATTTTGGATAGTTGAATAGCGACAACTCGCATGACGACCAACATATATTTCAACAACTCCCGCATGTAAGGAAGATGTAGAATAACTTTTGGCAGTACATCCTTCAATATATTCTAAACTAGAGTAATCATCAACTATAATAATTGTTCTTTCAAATTGACCTAATGATTCACTATCAATGCGAAAATAACTTTGTAAAGGTCGATCAAGTTTTGTATGAGGTGGAATATAAATAAATGAGCCTCCACTCCATAAAGCCCCATTTAAGGCAGTATATTTATTTTCATCATATTTAACTAAATTATTAAAATATTTATAAAATAATTGGGGATATTTTTTTAAAGCTTCATCCGTACTCATAAAAATAATATCTTTTTTCGTTTTATTATTATGATATACAACTTCACTTTCATATTGATTAGAAACACCATCTAAGTATTTTTCTTCGGCATCAATTACCCCTAAAGTTTTAAAAGTCTCTTTTATATCAAAAGAAACTTCATCCCATTTATCAGTAGGTATGTTAGTATCACTTTTATAATAATTAATATTATTAAAATCAAGATTGATTTTTGGACCAAAAGTAGGATTATCTAAAGATTGAAATTTAGCAAATGCTTGTAATCTAAAATTAAGCATTGTTTCATCTTCATTTTTTTTATTAGATAGCCATATAATAAAATCTTTATCTAATTTTTTTTTCATACTTTCATCCCCTTTTAAATAATACAATAATTTTAACTTAAAAACAATTGTATTTTGCTTTTTTATTTGCTATCATTATTATAATAGGAGCTAGTATATGAGTAATGAATTATTCTTAAAAAATTATCAAAATATTTATGAATCATTACAATATTTCTCTATTAATGGGAATGTTTTAACATTAAATTATAATGGCACATATATAATGGAATTAAACCATATTAATTTAATAAATCTAAATCAAAATTTATTTCTATTAAATCCCATTGAAATTTACCAAATTATCTATATGTTGGAATTACTTTACAAAGACGAAATATCTAATTATGAAATGAATTTTGCTTCATCTTATACTAATAACTATTTAAATCTAAATGATACAATACTTAGTAATAATGAATCTAATTCTAATTTAGCTTTTAAAGCAAATATTTTTGCGATACCTATTTATACTGCTTATGATGAGGCATTTAATAATAAACCAGCAGGCACGCTTATAAAAAATTTATTAAATACTCATGTTAATAAAATAGAAAGTGGTGAAGCCAAAGGTCAAAGGTTAGTAAGAACTAACCCAAATGGTAGCTACTTTGAAGAAGATAATGATTTTGAATATTTTAAAAATGCTGGCTTTGTTTCTTTAATTATTATTGCTTTAGGAGTAGTTTTAACAACAAGTTATATTGTTTTATTTATCTTAAATAATTAATTCATTAAAAAAATAGTCCAAGTGACTATTTATTTTGATTCAACAATTAGTTTAATTGCAGTTTTTTGTTCACCATTAATTGTTATATCATTAAATGCTGGAATTACGACTAAATTATCTCCGGTTGGAGCTACAAAACCTCTACAAATAGCAATTGCTTTTATAGCTTGATTTAATGATCCTGCTCCGATTGTTTGCAATTCAACGCTTCCTTTTTCTCTATAAATATTGGCAATTGCTCCAGCTACTTTGCTTGGATTTGATTTACTAGATACTTTTAAAATTTCCATAAATATATTCCTTTCTGTTACAATAAAATATATGTTAAGAAATTTTAAAAATGACATTCTAAAGAATTAAAATATTTAATTACTTTATCTTTTTTTCTTTATTAATAATGTAAGCCACTAAAGGATCCATGAGTTCTAAAATACCATTAATTAAGAAGAAAAAGCCTAAAACTAATATTTGAACTTCACTAGTACAGTATAAATTAACTGTAGCAAGTATACCCGTTAAAATAAAAAGTAATAAATTAATTATATTTAATTCCCATAGTTTATTCTTTCGATCATGATAATAATCACTTTCTTTTAATTTTATTAAACTCATAAGAATTATCCAAATAAATAAGATTAAAGCTAAATTTAAAGGGTTATCTACTATATCTAATTTTAAAATTAAAATTAGTATTACTAAAGAAGTAAAAAAAGTCAAAAAGCCAGAATAATCTTTAGTTTTTAAAATAAGCAAATTCTTTATTAAATGAATAACGCCATATAGTGTAATTATTGTCATAAAAACTATTTTGACATTAAGAACATTAAACAAAGGTAATAAAATACTTACTGCTCCCATTAAAACAAGTACCCAAGCAATTATAAATTCTACAAAATTCCTTCGATCCATAATTATCACATCCTATAATGATTATAATTTATTTATCATTTTTTTGCAATTAAGATTTAATATTTCCAAACCGGCGATCCCTAGTACCATAATAATATAAAGCTTCATCAAGATTTTTTTCTAAAAAATCAGGAAATAAAATGTCCGTAAAATAGATTTCAGCATAAAAAGATTGATATAACATAAAATTACTTAACCGGTGTTCTTTACCCGTTCTAATGAGTAAATCAATGGGAGGTAAATCTTGGTATAAATAATGTTGGAAACTTTCACGATTTAAATCTTCTTTTTTGATTATTCCTTTATTTAAATCTTCAGAAATTTTTAATGCCGCATCCACAATTTCTTCTTGGCCACCATAATTTAAACAAATATTTAAAATACACTCTTCGTTTTTTTCGGTTTTTTTGACAATTTTGTCCATTGCTTCTAAAACAGCACTACTAAGTGGAGTTTTGCGGCCACTAAAAACAACTTTAATTCCTTGTTCACAAACCTTATTTAATTTGTTTTGAAAATAATAAATTAATAAATTCATTAAATAGTCTACTTCTTCTTTGCTTCTTTTAAAATTATCAGTAGAAAAAGCATATACGGATAAAATTTTTATCCCTAATTTCTTGGCATGTAATGCTAATTTTTCTAACGTTTTAGCGCCTTCTTTATGGCCTTCGCTTCGATTTTTTCCTTGTTTTATTGCCCATCTGCCATTGCCATCCATAATAATAGCGACATGAAGAGGAACTTGATTCAATTAAATCACCCACTTTTGTAAAACAAAAGATGGTTTAATACCATCAAATGTTTAATAACGTATAATATTTATTAAAAATAAGAAATACAAACATGTATCGTATCTTACTTTATATCTTCCAACTTCAAAAATTGATACTAGCAAATCACTTAAACAAACAATAAAACCTTCTTTACTAGTTGGTCGACATTCTTTTAGATTAACACCTTTTTCTTTACTTATAAAAGGTAATACTTTTTTAGCTAAAGCATGATGATACATATGTGTTTCAATAATTTTAGCTTCTTCATCATTTATATTAAAATATTTTTTAGCATTTTTAGCACTAGTTTTCGGATGCGTTAAATAATTTATTTCCGCACTTGTACCCGTTTCCCCATGAAAAAAATCGTGTAATAAGCCACCAATGGCAGCATTTTGTCTATTACCTTTAAATAATCTTACAATTAAATAACTTAAATAAGATACTCTTTTACAATGATCATATCTATTTGTACCATGGTGACTATCATTTTGTAACTCTAAAAAATACTTGTTTTGCAGTATTTCACTAGTTAACTCTTCATATTCTTTTATATATCTCATTAATTAACCTTCTTTAATAAAATTCTTAAATCACTTAAGGACTTAATAAGTATAACACATTTTGCCTCAAAATACTAGTATTTTGTTTATATTTACTTACTCCTTATAAAAATATATTATTATTTTTCTCTTTTTAATACTGGATCCTCTTCAGAAAGCTCTGAATAAATACTATTTTCTAAAATAACTCCTCTATCTTGGAAAATTTTATATTTATTTTTTAAATTTTCCTTTTTATAATCCCATACATATACATCATTTAACAAACTTTTTTTCAAATTCAAAATAGCACAGATTTTTTCATTAATTGCAGCACTATATTTAACGTTACCATTTTTTTGTATTTTCCTAATAACATCAAAATAACCACCAAAACTTCTAATATAATCTATAATAAAGGTCATATTAAGTGGAATATCTTTAGATTGGCAAAATTCTATTAATTCATCGTACGAAGTAAAAAATTCTTCATAAACACCAAATAATCGCATTTCCGGATTAGCAATTAAATTTAAACGTTTATTAAAATGTTTTTCTCTAATAATATCATTAAATTTTCTATTTACTGAACTTTTAATACTTTCTTTTTGAGTTTTATTTTCAATTATAGCCATGTGAAACCCTCCCAAAGCAAGTATTAGTATACCACAATATTATAAAATAGCCAAATCTTAAAAAAAATTACAAGAAAAAAAGGAAATTGCCAAAATTAAGGCAAATATATTTATTGAAAGGAGAAAAAATGAAAAAATTATTTAGAGCAGTAATATTAGCAGTAATATTTTTTAGTAGTATAAATGTAGTAAAAGCCGCAGAATTAAGTCAAATCGAAGAACCAGACGTATGGATTTTTCGAAAAGGTGGGGGTGTTCCCGCTTTTTCTTCTCCATTTACGCACTACTCTATTGATGGAAAGACGACTTATTGTATTGAACCGGGTACTCATATATCCACAGATGATTACATTGGTAATGTTGGTTTAACTTCTTCTCCTTACACAGAAGAGATTAATGAAAGAATGGAACTTATTGGTTATTATGGTTATGATTATCCTGGCCACCAAACCTTAAAATACAAAATGGCTACACAAGCCTTAATTTGGGAAACTGTTGGCAGTCAAGTTGTCGAATATTGGACTAAACCAAGTGGAGCTGGCAATATAATTAGAGTTACTAAAGAAAGAAAAGAAATTCTAAATTTAGTAAATAATCATTATGTTGTTCCCTCATTTAATAATGAACACAAAGAAGCTTTAATAGGTAACCAAATAATATTTAGTGACACTAATAATATATTATCAGAATTTGAAATTGTCGATAATAAAGACATAGCTTACATAAATGGTAATGAACTTATTATTAATGCTAAATCTATTGGCGAAAAGATAATTACCTTAAAAAAGAAAACTTATAATAACGATGCATCTACTCTTTTTGTGGGATCTGATGAAATATCACAAAAAATGGGTTATTTTGGCCTAACACACCAAGTTTATGCAAAGGTTACCATTAAAGTACTAGGTGGTAAAGTCACCTTAGAAAAATTAGATTATGATAATAAAAATAAAATTTCGCAAGGTGATGGACAACTCAAAGGCGCTATTTATGGAGTGTTTAAAGAAAATGGAACTAAATTATTCGATTTAGAAATTGGGGATAATATGGAAGTAACAAGCGATTATTTTCAAGAATTAGGAAAATATTATATAAAGGAATTATCACCAAGTCTCGGTTACACTTTAGACGATAATAAATATTATTTTGAAATTACTAAAGATAATTTAAATCCTAAAGTAACCGTTTTTGAAAAAGTAATTAAAAGGAAAGTAGAATTTTTGAAAGTATTAAACATTCAAAAAACGGGTATTTTAACACCAGAAGCTAACATTCAATTTGATTTTTATTTAAAATCTAATATGACCAAGATTATAAGTGCCACTACTAACGAAGAAGGCTACTTAACCGCTACTCTTCCCTATGGTACCTATATTGTAAGACAAGTAAATAGTACTAGTGGTTTTGAAAAAGTAAAGGATTTTGAATTAATAATTAATGAAAATGCCAAAGATACTTTAACTAAAGTTATATCTGATGGTAAAAAAGAAGCTAAACTTAAACTTATAAAAATTGATAAAGAAACTAAAAAATTAATTAAAGAAGATAATATTAGATTTAAAATTAAGAATTTAGATACAAATGAATATGTTTGTCAAAATATAAGTTATCCCCATCCAGAAAAAATATGTGAATTTAAGACTAAAGATGGTATGTTTACCACACCTTTTACTTTAGACTATGGAAATTATCAAATTGAAGAAGTCGAAAATCAAAATATACCTGGCTATTTATGGAATAGTATTCCTCTAAAGTTTTCTTTAAATGAAGATAGCGATCTTTTATATAATGAAAATAATGAATTAGTTTTGGAAATATATTTTGAAAATACGCCCGTAAAAGGTAGAATTGAAATTCAAAAAATGGGTGAAAAAATGGTTTTAAAGAATGATACTTATTATTATAAAGACATATTATTAGATAATGTAATTTATGCTTTATATGCAAATGAAGACATAACAACTAGTGATGGTACTTTAATTTACAAAAAAGATACCTTAATTGGAGAATACAAGACGATTGATGGCAAAATAATAATAGATGATTTATATTTAGGAAAATATTATTTAATAGAAATTGAAACTATTTCTAACCATATACTTGATAAGGAAAAACATTATATTGAGCTTAAATATCAAGATGAACAAACACCAATTGTAACTATTAATCTTAATTTTAAAAATTATTTAAAAAAACAAAAGTTAATTATTAATAAAAAAGATCAAGATACTTTAGAGTTAATACCTAACACCAAAATCCAAATTTATAATATACAAGATAATAATGAAAATATTCTTATTTATGAGGGTTATACTAATGAAAAAGGTCAAATTATTCTTAATGACATATTTACTGGGAAGTTTTTTCTTATCGAAACTATTGCTAATGATGAATATTTATTGAATGACAATAAAATTTATTTTGAAATAACTGATAAAGACACCAATATTATTGACATTTATAATCAAAAGATACCTGAAAAAATAGAATTTGATGTACCTAAAACAAGCACTTACAGCAACATTATTATGTACTTTATTATTTTAATTATAAGTTTTATTAGTATAAATCTTTTTACAAAACATGAAAACATTTAAAAAATACTTTTTTAAAACATTAATTACTATTACTTTGCCTATCTTAATATTTACTTTTTATAATTTAATTAACACATGTATTGCTAGCCAAAAGGAAAATAAACTAATTAATGAGTATTTTAGTACCCATATATATAAAGAAAAATTAAATAATAAAGATAGCAAAAATAGTTATATAGGTTTATTGGAAATTCCTAAAATAAAATTAATGAAAGGATTTTATAATATTGAATCTAGTCAAAATAATGTTAACAAAAATATCGAAGTTATAAAAAATTCAACAATGCCTAACCAAAACAATAGTATTTTAGTATTAGCGGCTCATTCTGGTTATGGAAAACATGCATATTTTAGTAATTTGACAGATTTAATTTTAAATGATGAAATAAATATTTATTATAATAAAGTTAAATATATCTATAAAATTACAAATATTGAATTACAAGATAAAATTGGAAAAATTACACTTTTTAAAGATTCAGATATTTTAATATTGACAACGTGCGATCAGAAAGATAAAACAAAACAAATTGTAATAACAGCTAAAAAAATTGCTGAATTACTTTAAAATAGCATATAATAAAAAGACATCAAAATAATAAAATTAAAATTGATGCCTTTTTATTTTATACTCGATTTTTTCGAGTTTAATATCAATATGGTGCTGAATGACTGAATTGAACAGTCCTTTGAAGCTTACCATGCTTCCGTTCTACCACTAAACTAAATCAGCAACTACAAATAGATTATATTACCTATTGTAGTTGCTGTCAAATTAATTAATTTGCTAAATCTAAATATACATCACAAACGACTTTTTCACCTATATTATCAATATTTATATATCCACCATCATAAGAAATTGTTACATCTTTCAATTCTTGCCCCTTTGAAGAAGTATCACTATATTTATAGCATTTACTACTCTCTTCCTTTAATTGATATGTTTTATTGGCAGGAATAGAATTAACTAAAACATAAGAAGCTTTATCTTTATCTTTTTGAACATAAACATTGGCGACAACATCAGAAGAACCAACACTATCAAAATAAGCATAACATTTATTTTTGGTTGCGGTTGAAACTGTAAACCTTTTTGTAATTGGATCAAATTCAACTTTATCACCTTCATTAGTTTTATCGCAAGTATAACCAGCAAATGCGTAACCATAAGCAGGAATTTCATTAACTAATGTATATTTATTTCCTTTCCAATCTTTATCTACTCCATTTGCATCTTGCATCATAATATAAACATCTATATCACTTTCATATTCTAAATCAAAATAGAATTTACAAGTAACTCTTTTTTTGCTAGTTAAGTTAAATGTTCTTGTTGCTTCATCATATGTATAATTACAATCTTTACCAGAACCACTATCATTATATGAACAATCCACCTTAGTATTTTCATAACTACAAGAAGTTTTGTCTGACATAAATTTATAACCTTCAGCAGGTACAGCATAAGTTCTAGTATATTGATCGCTCCCTTTTTTTGTTTCTTTATAAAGCATTATGTTTATATCACCATCACCGGTGTCAAAATCTCCAACAGCAATAGAAAAAATGCTCTTTGAATCTTCTTGATGATAATATGCATAGGCAGATTTAATACCAAGAATTAAAGCAACAGCAAAAAATAGGGCGATGCCCGTAGTATAAATTTTTCTTTTTGAATTACTTTTTTTTGTCTTAGTATTCATACTAACCTTCCAACTTCCTTTTTTGATTCCAATATCCTATTTATCTATCTAAAAAAATTATATTATGCTCTCATTTTTTTGTAAAGCAATTTTTGACAAAGTTTTACCTAATACGACAATTTTTTTACACTTTTTTTCATTTAAATAATTTGTATTATTACATATTATTTATTAAGGAGGGATTTTTTTGCGTTTACCAAATGTTCCTCCTCAAGTTTTTACTATAAGTGCTGTTGCCGTTGGATTTATCTTAGTTGATGATGCAACCCCTAATGAACAAAACGCATTAGGAAACTGGCTTATGTTAGTAGCCCAATATCTTTGCACCAGTGCAGCTTATGGGCAATTATTACAAAGTAATACTCAAACCCCTGGCTCTTTTAGTGAACGTAGAAATGTAAGTACTAGTAATTCTAATCAAAGCACAGAAGAAACTTTACAAATGTTAAATAAAATGGTTAACGCTATGCAAAAAGAAATTGAAGAATTAAAAAGACAAATATAATAGGGAAATATCAAATAAAAAAAAGATACCTTACATTTGTAAAATACCTTTAATTCACGTATGGTGCCCAAGGCCGGACTTGAACCGGCACGAGGTTTAAATCTCGCAGGATTTTAAGTCCTGTGCGTCTACCTATTCCGCCACTTGGGCAATTCATCTTAATCACATAAGACAATTATGATTATATCGTGTTTTTCACATAATTTCAATAGTTTTTTAATAAATTTTTCTTTTAATATTGTTGACATAGTCTTTTTAACTATGTTATAATCATTTTGTCCTTTGAAATGGAGGAATACCCAAGTCTGGTTGAAGGGACCGGTCTTGAAAACCGGAAGGTCGTGTGAGCGGCGCAGGGGTTCGAATCCCTTTTCCTCCGCCATTTTTAAAAAGGTTTTATTATCGCGGGATGGTAGCAGTTTGGTAGCTCGTCGGGCTCATAACCCGAAGGTCGAAGGTTCAAATCCTTCTCCCGCAA
>CANQYF010000026.1 GCA_947628075.1 uncultured Bacilli bacterium
TTTGTCGAGATAAAGATAAATTTTCGGTTGAATATGCTTTAAAAGATATACATAAACCTATTGGAGTTAGTTCATATAAATTATCAGAATATTTACCACCTGAAATTTTAAAAGAATTGCCGACTGAAGAAGAATTAAATTTACATATTGACCTAGAAAATAAGTAATGTCATTTTGGATTAAAAGAGAGAGCATTTAAAATTTGGCTTGCTAGAGTTGGTAATAAGAACTCAAACTTTTCCAATAATTTGATTAGTTTGAGTTTTATTATGCCAAAATTTATGATAAAATTTAGATAATTAAAGGAGAATAAAAATGGCTAAATTAAAATTAAAAAATGGTGCAAAAAAATTAATAATGATAGTTTTAGTAATTGGCTTATTAAGTTTTTTAGGCCTATATTCTTATAGTAAAATAAAAAGTAAAAAAGAATATGAGCAAACTTATAACTTTAAATTAAGTGAATTACAATATAATGAAAAAGATATTGAATTATTAATAAAGAATTTAAAAGAAAAAGATTTAGATTACATATTAGAGAATGAGAAAAGTGATATATATGTTAACTTAATTAATTCTAAATATTTTATTTATGATAACTTCTATACTTATTTAGAGTATTATAATTCTAATAAAGATAAAACTATTAATGAAATAGTTGAAAAAGTTAATACTCATACCAATAAAGAATATTATACTGATCCTCTTAAAACCGATATTAGTAAAAAAGAATTAATGTTAGTAAATAAATATTATTATTTAGAACAAGATTATGAACCTGAAAATTTAGTAACTATCCCACAAACATATTCATATGGAGAATTAGGAAGTCAAAAAGTTACTGAAAGTACATACGACGCTTTTCTTAATCTTTGGAATGCTTCAAATGAAGCTGGTTATTATTTAATGGTTAATTCCTCTTACAGAACTTATGAAAAACAACAAGCGGTCTATGATGACTATAAAAATACCGGTGGAACTAATTATGCTGATTCCATCGCTGCTCGTCCTGGATTTTCCGAACATCAAACTGGTTATTCTTTAGATATTTTTGAAAAAGGCTACTCTTCTGCTAATTTTAAAGATTCTGAATCATATAGATGGTTAATGGATAATGCTTATAAATATGGTTTTATTTTAAGATATCCCGAAGATAAAGTTGATATTACCGGTTATTCTTATGAATCATGGCATTTCCGTTATGTTGGAGTTGAAGCAGCTACTTACATCCATGAAAATAATATAACCTTTGATGAATATTATGCTTACTTTGTCAAGTAAGCATTTTTAAATTAGGAATACTTTATTAATAAGGAAAAATTTGATATAATGTTTGCTAGGTGAAATATGTGAATTATCCCAATAAAATTAATAAAGAATATCATAAAGAAATAAATTACGCTAATAGAGGTATGGATTTAGAAAATATTATAAATGAAACTAATTCCTACTATTTAGAAAATGATATAGCGGTAATTTATAAGAAACCTACTCCCATTGGGGTGGTAAAAGTTAATTATGAAAATAATAAACAAGTTATTACAAAAGCATATTTTGCTAGTCAATCAACTTTAGATTATAATGGCTTATATAAGGGAAAATATATAGAATTTGATGCTAAAAGTACAGAAAATAAAACATCGTTTCCGATAAATAATGTTCATGATCATCAAATTAAACACATAAGAAACATTATAAAACATGGTGGTATTGTTTTCTTAATTATTCAAATGAATGGACTTATATTTTTATTAAATGGACCAGACTTTATCAATTTTATTGATCATAATAAAAGAAAAAGCATTCCTTTTAAGTTTATTAAAGAATATGGAAAATTATTAGAATATAATTATACTAAAGGCATTGATTATTTAAAATATATAGATATTATGGAGGATTAAATGAAAAAAATTAAATTACCAAAAGCTCGTAGTAAAGAGAAAAAAGAAAAGAAAGAAAAAAAAGTTATTTGGAAAACTGTATTAAGTATCATTTTAACTATTGCCATTGGTATTATAAGCATTGGTTTATTATTTATATTATATATAGTTATTACTTCACCTAACTTTGAGAAACAAGAATTATATCAAAAAGAACCAACCATTTTATATGATGTTAAGGGTGATGAAATGGCTAGGGTTGGTTCAAGCAACGCAACCGTTATAACCTTTGATGAACTTCCTGATGTTTTAGTTGATGCTTTAATTGCTACTGAAGACTCTCGATTCTTTCAACATAATGGTCTTGATTTGTTTAGATTTTTAAAAGCTACCTTTGGTCAAGTTTTACATATAAGCGGTGCCGGTGGTGCTTCTACTCTATCGATGCAAGTTATTAAAAATACTTATAATGGTGGTCCGGAAGCCGAAAGTCATGGAATTAAAGGTATCGTTAGAAAATTTACAGATATTTATATGGCTGTCTTTAAATTAGAGGCCAATTATACAAAAGAAGAAATAATTGAATTTTATCTTAACTCTCAATGGTTTGCTAATGATGGAAATATAAATTATGATAGTATTACAGGTATTGAACAAGCTAGTCAATATTACTTTGGTAAATCTAGTAAAGATTTAAATTTAGCAGAAGCTTCTCTTCTAGCTGGTATGTTTCAAAATCCCGCGAAATATAAACCATATAAAAATCCCGTAGGATGTCGTAATCGTCAAAAAACAGTTTTAAAATTAATGGTTCGACATGGGTATATAACTGAAGATCAAATGAATGATGTATTAGCAATACCAATTGAAAGCATGTTAGTTGATCGGGAAAAAGTTACTGAAATTGTTGTAGAAAGTAAACAAGCATTTATTGACTTTGTATTAAATGAAGTTGAAGAAGATTTAAAATTAGATCCTTCCCGTGGAAGTTTAAAAATATATACTACATTTGATCCAAAAGTTCAAGATGTATTAGAACAAGTAGAAAATGGCGATATTTATGAATTCCCATCAGAAGTAGTTGAAGAAGGTATTGCTGTAACTTCAACAGTGGATGGTTCAGTCGTTGCGTTATCAGGTGGACGTAATTATAAAGCGAAAGGAACTAATTTTAGTTTAACTAAACAACAACCAGGTTCTACTGCTAAACCGATAATTGATTATGCGATGTATATTGAACATATTACGCAAAGTACTTATGCAATGTTACTTGATGAAAGAACAACCTATACAACTGGTAAGAATCTTACCAATCATGATAATAGCTATGATGGTTTAGTAACAATGCGTTGGGCATTAAAAGATTCAAGAAATGTTCCTGCCCTTCGGGTTTTTAGAGAAGTATCAGCTTTAGACCAAAATTTAATTATCGACTATGCCCATAGTGTTGGTATTGATTTCGGTGAAACTTTATTTGAATCGGCCTCAATTGGTGGATTTGATGGAGTATCTCCATTAGCTATGTCGGCGGCTTATGCTGTATTTGGTCGAGGTGGTTATTATATTGAGCCTTATGCCTATACAAAAGTAATTGATGCCGAGAATGTTACTCATAATAATAGTTATACTAGAGAAAAAGTTTTAGAAGAAACTACAGCTTATATTATGAATGTATTACTTATGAATGCTTATACTGGTAGTGGGCCTGGAGGCTCTACTCAAGTTGCTGGTAAAACTGGTACAACAAATTTAGATGGTGATACTAAAAAGAAATATGGCTTAAGTAATGGTGCTATTAATGATGCTTGGATCGTAAGTTATTCAGCTAGTCATTCTATTGCTTTATGGTATGGTTTTGAAGATCTAGCTAAACAAGCAATGGATTATAAAGAATCTGGTTTCTCATTAACAAGTAGTACTGGTGGTACCGCCAGAAGACGTATTATGAATGGTTTATCATCAAAGATTCATGTTAAGAATAGTACATTTACTGTTCCTAAAAATATAACTGCTGTTAATATTGAATCAGAAACGTTCCCTGCACAACTATGTAGTGAATATACTCCACAAAATAATAACATGTGTACAACTGAATATTTTGTTAAAGGAACAGAACCTACTGAAGTATCAAAAAGATATAGTCAATTAGATAATCCAACTAATGGTAGTTACAATTTTAGTAACAATACTATTACTCTTAATTGGACAGGAATTAAAACTCCGGAGGCTATTGATCCAAATTATTTATTAGAACATTTTAAAAAATATTATGCTGAATATTATGAAAAATATTATGAAAAAAGAATTGATTATAATAATTCAAATATAGGCTCATTAGGTTATAGAATATATTTAAAAGATGAAACTGGTAAAGAGACAGAAATTGGTTATACCAACAGTACAACTTTCAATTATAATGTTTCTACTGGTGGTAATTATACTTTTATAGTAAAATCTTCTTATTCAATATTTAAATCTAATATGAGCTCTGGTCTTACGATTAATACAAAAACAATTGATTCTAATGTTGAAGACTTAGTTACTCCAACAAATCCAGATGATACTACTCCACCTACTGATGACACACCAACTGAAGAAAATAACAATTAAAAAGGATCTTTAAAGATCCTTTTTTAGTTAACTTTTATTTATCTTATAGAACTTAAATTAACGATTTTTTCAACTTCTTCTCTTACATTTTCAAATGTAAAAGGTTTTGCTAAAACATCAACTATATCATAATTAAAAGCTCTATCAATTCTTTCTTTTTGAACATCACCCGTAATTATACATACAGGTATTCTTTTAAATAAATTATTTTCTTTGAAATAATCTAGTACGGCAAAGCCGTCAACTTCTGGCATATTTAAATCTAATAAAATACCTAATATAGAATCATCAACATTATTTTTAATAATATCGATTGCTTCTTTGCCATTTAACGCTACTAATACTTCATATTGATCTTTAAAGGCTCTTTCCACAATGTTACTTATTATTTTTGAATCATCAGCAACTAAAATTTTTTTCATTTTATTTTTCCTTTCCTAAATATTTTTCGGCTAGCTTTGTAAATTTATCAATTTCACTTTCTAATTCTTTAAATTTATTATTAACTTCATCAATATTATTGGCTTTACTAGCAAGTTCATGAACATAGGCAATATCAGCTAATTCTTTAAATCCTAAATATTTTGAATCACTTTTTAAAGCATGTACTAAAATGGCATAATCAGCCATATTTTGAGCTTTTAAATATTTTTTAATATTTGGTACTCTAGTTTTATTTTCCTCTAAAAAAGCCTCTAATGTTTCATCATAGAATTCTAAATCTCCTAGTAATTCTAAAGCACTTTTTAAATCGACCCCATTATCTTCCAAAATACTTACATCTCTCATATTTACCATCCTTATATTAAAATTATAACACACTATTTATTTTTTTGCATTTAAATACGTTTTTAATACTCTTTCTAATTCATTCTTATCTATTGGCTTTGAAATATAATCATTGAAACCTTCTTTTAAATAATTTTCTTTCATGCCCGCAATGGCATTAGCAGTTAAAGCAATAACCGGAATATCAAAACCATCTATTTCTTTTAATTTTTTAAATGTTTCAACTCCACTCATTTTAGGCATCATGTCATCCATCAAAATCATATCATAATGGTTTCCTTCTTCAATTTTCTTTAAACAATCAAACCCACTAGCCACTTCTTCTGTTTCTATTTTATAAGAAAGAAGTAAGCGAGCTGCGACCTTTAAATTAATTAGGTTATCATCTACTATTAAAACTTTTTTACCTTTTAAACTGATTTGTTTACTTGTTTTCTTTTCTTCTTCTTTAATAACTTTAACTTTATTTACTATCTTTTGATCAATTGCCACTGTAAAATTAGAACCTTTACCATAAACAGAATCAACCACTATTTTACCATGCATTAATTCTACTAATTTTTTAGTAATAGCAAGTCCTAACCCTGTTCCTTCAATTGTTATGTTTTTCTCTAAATCTAATCTTTCAAATTTAGTAAATAATTTCTCAATATTTTCTTTTTTAATACCAATTCCTGTATCTTTAACACTTATAATTAAACGACAAATATTATTTTTCTTTACAATATCAACATTTAATGTTATTGAACCTTTTTTAGTATATTTAACAGCATTAGTTAAAAGATTAACAGCAATTTGTTTAAGTCGAACATAATCACCATTTAAATATTGTGGTAAATCTTTAGCAATATTGACTTTAAATTCTAATGGTTTATCACCAATTCTGGCTTTCGTAAGTTTAACTAGTTCATCAAATACCTTAGCAGGTTCATATTCAACATTGACTATTTCTAATTTATTAGCCTCTATCTTAGATATATCTAAAATACCATTAACTATCTCAAGTAAATTTTGAGATGCCGCCATTATATCACGAGCTTCATCTTTAATCGTATTTATATTATTTTCTTCAAGTATTAATTGACTAAAGCCATCAATTGCATTAAGTGGTGTCCTTATTTCATGACTCATATTTGATAAAAATTCTGTTTTAGCATTATTTGCTTTTTCGGCTTGATCACGAGCTATATTTAATTCTCTTATTAATTGTAAATCCGGATTTTCAATGGTAAAATACATTAAAAATGTAATAAAAGTTTGCATTGGTATAATTAATGTTAGTTCAGGATATACTCTTTGAATTGTAACTACAACCATTCCTAGTATTATAAATAAAAATACCGGAATATATTTTTTGGTTTTAATGTTTTTATAATTAGCAACAAACATTACTAACCATACTAATAACATAATAATAGTTAAAATATAAATATAATCAGCTGCAGGGCCATAGGTATAGGCAGCACCACCTTCTCTATAAGAATCTAATGGTAAACAATAAACCATAATTATACTTACAAAAGCTAAAGCAAATAGAAAATTCTTAACTATTTTAAATATTTTTTCTCTTTTTAATGTTGATTTTATTTTATCCTTTATTGATATAACAACAATATAAAAGGTAAAAGTTAATAGCCATGCTATAAAATATACTAATATTAATTTTAAAATTATTATAGCAAATTCATAATTAATATTAACTAAATATTTTGAGGCTAAAGTTCCTAAAAATATTTCTACTATTAATCCAAATAAATTTATTACCATTAGGGTTTTATATATTTTATTTTCTAAGTTTTCTAATCTTTCTTTAGAAAAAAACACAAGAAAAATTAAGATACTATAGCATAAACTACAAATTGAAAAAAATATAGCATTTTCCATATCATCACTATCCTATATAAATTATAACAAAAAAAGGATTGTTTTTAAATCCTTTTTTAATTTATTTATGTAATTCAAGTTTTAAAGATGGATTATAAAATTGTAATCTTTTACTTTCGACATTTGCATTTGTTTGTTCAACAATTTCATGCGTTAGACTTCCTAAAATTTTATAATCTACTTTACCTAATGGTGTTCTTGGTAATCCATCGTTCATTAAATTAATAATATGAGGACGATATTCTTCTGGTAAGTTCTCGTTTAAAAAATCAACTAAACCAGTTTTTAATTCTTCAATACTTTCAGGAGCCCAATTATCAAGAACCATATGACATACTAAAACCTCTTTGTAATAATCAACTTTACATATTTTTATGCCATAATATTTTTTTATCATTTCAGCAATATCAATCGTTTTTATTTGGTGTTCGTTAATAGTAATTGGATCACTATCACGATCTAACATGAATAAGCTTCCAGTTGGATGAACATAGCCATAATCACCGGTATCGTACCATTTTTCACCATTTTCATCAATCCAAAACTTAGAAGCTGTTAAATCAGGTCTACCATAATATTCTGTCATTTTAGTAGGTCCAGTTAAGAATATTCTACCTCTTTCATTATAAGTTAAATCCTTACCTTCTTTTCTGACACGAACATTATTAAATGGTAATGGTATTCCGCCAGATCCTAAAACATTACAATTAGGGTTAGCTACAAAAAATGTTGAATCAACTTCTGTTGCACCACCACCTGGAACTTGACGAAGACCTGTCATTTCATAAAATCTATTAACTTGGTTTACTTCGGCTTTTTCACCGCCAATAACAACCATTTTCAAATTTTCGGCAACTTCCATTCTTTTTTCTTTAGGCATTGTTAACATAGCATCCCATAAATATTGAGACCAAATACCATAATTTGGCTTATATTTTTCTAAATAGCCTGGAATATTTTCATACGTCAATTGAAGCTCTAAAATATTTTTGATTCCTAAACACATTGCCATATGAATAATATCAGCATCCCAAATGGCCAAAAATGGTGGAACTAAAGCTAAATTGGTTTCTCCTCTTTTTAAACCTAAATCAGCGACTTGATGTTGAAAAGCTAATGCATTATTAGCATCATGTGATAAAAGAACTGCCTTACTATCACCAGTTGTAGCACTTGTAAAAGCTATATTACTAGCCATACCTTCTTCATAAACACTTTTTATTTCATCATCATAAGATTTAGCTGAGCGTAAAAATTTTCTTAAACTTTCAGCATTATTAATACTTTTTCCTTTAGAAGAATTAATTAATTTTAAAAGTTGTAACTTAAACCTTTCAGAATTTAATATTGGAGTTGACTTTGCAAGTGGCAAAATAATCTTTTTTATTTCAGCAAAATCCGGATCATTTACAACATCAGCTACTCCTCCAGCAAATAAATCCAAAATAAATATTGCTTTCGGCTCTACTAGATTAATTTGTTTATACATCTTTGAATTATGTTTATCACCAATTGCATCTTGAAAGTTTAGATTAGTCATGATAATACCCAATTTACGGGCTGCATAGCAAAGAGCAATAAGTTCAATTGTTGATAAAGAAATAGTTGCTATTTTATCACCAGGTAAAAATCCATTCATTATTAACGCTCGCGAATATTCATCAACCATATTTTTAAATTCTTTAACTGTTACATCTTTAACCGCGATTATTTAAAATAACTTGGTCTTCATATCCCTTATTACTTTCAAACAAATAATCGGTTTGATTCATCTTTGGTAATGGTTTTTCAAAAATATCTTGAGGATACCATTGCTCCCAAATCCTATCTTTATGTATAACCCCAGTTATAGGCCTTTTCAACTCATATTTTTTATTCTCGTTAATTACGCTTTCTAAAGCCACACATATCACCTAATTTCTATTTATTATAATAGAATAAAATCTTATTAAAGTCAAAAAAAATATGTAAAAAAATGTAAATATTTTTTTAGTTTCTCTATTAATGTTTTGCTCTAGCAAAAACCAAATAATTAATATCTATATTTTCTAAAATTTAATTATTTACTTTTTGTAATATTAATGTCTTAATTATATTATCTAAATGTTCTAATATTAGTTAAGCCATCTTAAAATTTAATCTTTTTACATAATTAAATCTGGAAAATATTTATTAAAATATTCTATTTCTTCCTTACTCATACCATTGTGTAAATATTTATTTTTATAAAAACGTTTTAAATCTAATATATAATCCTTTGGAATATCACTTGGTTCAACTATTTCAAATAATCCATTTTTTTTAAGTTCCATAAACTCTTCAAAAACATTGACTTCTTCTCTATTATCAAATTTCACATCTCTTAAAATATAATAAGAATCCACAATTGGCTTTTTGCCGTTTTTAGCATCTGAATATAGCTCTTTTTCATCTATTTCAGTACTATAAATATAACCAACGCTATTGCTATATAATTTTTCAAATAAATTAGGATATATATTTAAAAATTTTATTTTACCACTATCATCAATTACAAATAAGTTTATATATTTATAAGTAGCATACATTAATGCATAAGATTTGTTAATTGTAATATATATTTTGCCGTTTTGAGTAAGATTTGTTTTCATCTCCAGCAAATTCGGATTTGATGATCCGTAATAACATTTCTTCATTTTAATTACCTTTCCTTTCCAATATTTATTAATGCTTTATAAAAATAAAAAAGAGAACTAAAGTATTCCTACATATCCTGATTAAAATTCGTTCTTTTGTTTTATGCTTATTTTCAATAATAGCCGTCACATTAATATTAGAAAAAGAAACTATTACATCCTTTCTTTTATAGCCAGGCGTAATAAGTTTCATTTAAAGGACATTATCTACGCAATCTATCATTTGACTCTAAATTAACAAGTATATCATCAACATATCCTTTCACTAATCCTAAATATTCGATGGAATATTTAGGATCTATAGTTGGCAAATAATCTATTTTTCTTAAATAATCTAATGGTGGCCAAACTGAATCGGGAGCTAAATTTTTTACCCAATTTCCCAATATTGCTGGATGATGACAAGTTATTAACATAAAGCTATTAAAATCATACAATCCATATTTTCCATTACTATTTTTTAGCAAACACTTCTTTTCAATTCCATAATAGTTATACAACTTATCAACGATTGTAATTTTTCCGTTTATTGCCCATTCTCCTTGAAAAATAACAATCGTTGGTTCTAAGATTTCTATTTCTTTAATTAAATGCTTTAAACAGTTATCTTTCATTATAGTAGTACTGCTTACATTTGATACATTATCTATCTTTTCTTTTTCTTGAAAAGAGCATCTCATCAAATTAGTTAAAGCATAACTAGAATAAACATAATCACTATCAACACCATATATATTTTTAAGAATCATTAATGTCCCTTTTATGTGATTATTTTTTCTTTCCCAATTAATACAGTTTAAAATATTTAAAGAATTCTCTTTAAAATTAGCTGATGTACCATATTCTGTATTTTTCATATATCCATTTTCTTTACCTACGATTAATACTCTTATTGGCCTTCCATCATAAAAAATATCATAAAATGGCGTTATTCCAACAGTTCCTCCAGAATATTGCTTCACTATACTACACTTTTTTTGTGAATTCAAACATTCTGCATAACAATTACAGTGAAAGTCATCAGCATTTAATCCAACTTGCTTATAATAATTTAATAATTTTCTACATCTATCTCTAGTTTTTTCTATATTAACACTCCACATTTTTTTCTCCTCTTAGTTGTAATTTTGATTTCAATCCAACTATCAAAAATATAGTATACAATAAAGTATCATATAAATCACTTTCTTGAAAATAATTAAATTGATTATTCGCAAAACCTGTTTTTAATCTTTGTACTTTTCTATGCAAATCTTTTAAAACTCCCCTTATTCCATCATAATACCAACCATCATTATATTTTTTATTTTTTATTTGATGGAGATACCAGGATTCAGATATTACATCATCTATTTTTTTATTAAATATTAATAAAGTAACTGTCATAATAATATTTTTGAAATATTCCAAATTATTCAATTTTACATATTCATAAAATACAACAGAGTTATTAGTTGTTTCATATTGTTCAAAATGTGAATATAATTCATCAAATGTATTTATTATCTTTTTTAATCCTGTTGCAACTGTTAGATCTCCTAGCTTATAACAATTTTTTAATTCTACATATATATCGTGAGCATATTTACCATAGAATTCTTTTGTAATATTTTCCTTTTCACGAGCTAATAACAAGAAATGATTATTTACAGGTTTAACAGATTTATTATGAAAAATAGTTTTTTCTACATACTCCTTATTGAACTTAATATTTCTTGCAATTTGCGCACTTTCAAATACATATCTATTATGTTGCTTTTCTAAAGGATATTTCCCACAGCCCTCAAATAAATTACCGAATGAATTGCACTTTTTAGAATAGTCACATACAGGAACCAATATTTCTGCCAATTCCGGATATACTTTTTTAATTTCAAATTTTATTAATTGACATAATGCATTCATTTCCCATGATTGATTTCTCATCATTCGTTTATTACAAAAATTTTTTAAAGCTAGAAAATTAACTGTCCATACTACACTAGTAGTAACACAATGAGGCAAAATAAATCTCGCATCCTGATAAGCAACTCCTGATTTAAATAAATCAATGTAAACTTTTCTACTAACTTCCATAGATTTTTTATATTTCTCTAATTTTCCAGCAGCAATTACTGAAGCTGGAATAATATAGTCAGTATCTCCATAATATGTATCGCTCATCCCTTTTTGAGAAAAGCCTGATCCTATTCTAACCCTTACAAGTTGATGTGATGAAGCACGAGATAATCCATCAATTTGAAACGTAAAGTTAAGACTTTCAAAAACAGTAGAAAGAGTTTTTCCATTAAGAGCAATTTTAATCATATTATTTACTTCTTCATCTGTATATTTTTCTAGATCAAATGTTGGCCCCCAAGTTTGACTTAAAAAAGAAATCATTGGCAATTTTATATCATTAGGATAATTCAACATTTTTACTTTTAATTTTGATGCTCCTATACCCTCTTTTAAAAGATTATCATACATCTTTTTGTCAATCCCATGTTGTACCTTTATATGTTCTTCTAATGTTCTACCAAATTCATCACTATCATGTGATGCCGAAGCACAAATCATGCACATCCATTCAGCTTTTGTAATTTTTGTCATAGTATACTTCACCTCTGTTATCTATTATACTACAATAAAATTTAAATTTCTTTTCTTTATCCAATAGTTTATATTTATTCCAATCGTCATATTGCATTTCATTAACAAATGCCATATATTGTCCAAGTTCAATATTTTTATATTTCCGATTTATTGCATTTAGCATTTTTCTCTGATAAGAAAACATGCACAATGTATTTAAAGGAAAAGCAATAATAGCTTCTTGAGATCTCCAGTAGGTATACATCTCTAATTTATTATCGACAACTTTAAATTGAATTAATGACAATGCAGGACAAAAACCATTAATCATATCATCATCAACATTAGTATTAATAACACATCTTCTTGTATGCTTATCTTTAATTAATATTTTTGACGCATAATCTAACATTGTAATATTTTCAATTTTTCTCATTAATCTTCTTGAATAGGATAAGTACCAATCATTATTTGAATTCCATCGTTTATCTAATTTATTATCATCAATGAAATCATTCACTAAATGAGAAAATGAATATTTTTTGATATTTAAATTCCTGCTTTTTACATCTTTTATAGTAATTAAAAATGGTAACTGCGTATTAAACTGGTCAATTTTTTCTAATTGATTTATTGCCTCACATAAATCACTTGCTATTATTTCATTAATCATTTTTAATCTCCATTATATTTAATATTTCTCTTGAATCTTCTAAAACATTTTCTACTAATTTAAATCGCCAAGTAGCCATTCTTCCAAGCAAAAAAACATTATATTTTAGAAAAAAATTCTTTACTTTTTCATAATCATTATCATCTAATTGCGAAAATCTTCCGGGAAATATTCGATAATTTTTATTTTGATATTTTTTAATATCAGCTATTTTTATAAACATATTAATAAAATTTTTTTCATCTTGATTTATTTTGCTTAAAGATAATTTATTAGGAGATTCAATAAATATAGTATCACCCAATCGCGCAATTCTATTTATTCTAATATTAAAATCAGTACAATAAGCAACATTATAATCTATATCTTTCAATCCATATATTTTAATAATATTAAATGGCTTATAATATAAATCAATCATTTTATTTTTAGTTAGATTCATTAAATAATTCAAAGGAATAGTTGAAATCAAAAAATCATAACCAATACACTCACCATTGTTTAATACTACATATTTATTTTGCAAATTTATTGACTTTACTTCTGTATTGTACAAAAAATTATGATTTTTATTTCGCTCTTGCAATACT
>CANQYF010000027.1 GCA_947628075.1 uncultured Bacilli bacterium
AATGGTGATCAAAATGAATGAAATAAAATTAAAAGGTTTAAATGAAACAATTTATTATGATGAATGTGAAAATGGTTTAAAAGTATATATGTGGGTGAAAAAAGATATAAATACTTTTTATGGTACATTATCAGTTAAGTATGGATCTATTTATAATGAATTTAAAGAAGGAAATAAAACTTATAAATTGCCAAAGGGAGTTGCCCATTTTTTAGAACATGTTAAATTCAATGAAGATAAAGATACTACTGCCCATGATTTTTATTTTAAAACGGGATGTGATACCAATGCTTTTACGACCTTTAATTATACAAATTATCAAGTTTTAGGTAGTGATAATCCTTCTTTAAATATTGAACATTTATTAGATTTTGTTCAAAATGATTATTTTACTAAAAGTATTGTTAGTAATGAAAAAGGAATTATTGTCGAAGAAGCTAATATGGGAAAAGATGATCCATATACTGTAATGTTATTTAAGCATTTTAGTAATATATTTAATAATTATGATTATAAATATCCGATTACTGGTAATCCTGAAGACATTAAAAAGATAACTTTAAAAGATATTAAATTAGTTTTTGATAATTTTTATCATCCTGAAAATATGTTTTTGGTTGTAACTGGTAATTTTAATCCTTATGATGTGATGGAAAAGATTAAAGAAAATCAAAAAAATAAGCAATTTAAAAAATTTAAAAAGCCAACTAGAATTATTAAAACTGAAAGTAAAAAGGTTAAAGTACCATATGAAGAAATATCTTTGAATGTTACTAGTAAAAAAATAAAAATCGGTTTTAAAATGGCTAAAAGTAATTTTAAAAATGTTGATGATTTACATATTAGAATCTATTTATCTTTATTATTAAAAGCTAATTTTGGCGCCACAAGTGATTTTAAAGATGAATTATTAGAAAAAGAATTAATTAATAGTTTAAATTATATGGTTGAAATTTTTGATGATTATGTTGTTGTTATGTTCACTATAGATAGTAATTATGTTAGTGAAATATTAAATATTTTTGATGAAAAAATTAAGAATATTACCATTGATGAAAATACTTTCAATCGGATGAAAAAAGCCAATGTGGCATCTTTAATATTAGAATATGAAGATGTAGAATTTGTTAACAACATCATACAAACGGAAATATTAAACTATGGTGAGATAATTCCTAATTTAAAAGAAATTTATGAAAATATTGACTTTAATGAAATGCAAAAATTTATAAATTATTTAGATTTTAAAAATAAAAGTGTATTAATTATAAAACCTTTATAAAAAATAAAAAAACTTGCAAACGCAAGTTTTTATTATCTGTTGTAGTATTCAACAATTAATTGTTCATTAATTTCACTATTAAGTTCGCTTCTTTCAGGTATTCTTACATATTTACCAGCTTTATTTTTTGCATCAAATTCTAAATATGAAGGAACAGCTGTTTTTTGTTCAATTGCATCGTTAATAGCAGCATGATTTAATGAATGTTCTTTAACACTAACAATGTCACCTGGCATAACTCTGTATGATGGAATATCAACTTTTTTGCCGTTAACTAAAATATGTCCATGGTTAACTATTTGTCTAGCAGCTCTTCTTGTTCTAGCCATACCTAAACGATAAACAATATTATCTAGTCTAGATTCTAATAAAACAAGTAAATTTTCACCAGCAATACCTGGCATTTTTTGCGCTTTATCAAATACTTTATGGAATTGTTTTTCTGTTAATCCATACATAAATCTAACTTTTTGTTTTTCTTGTAATTGGATACCATATTCGCTAGATTTTTTCTTACGATCTTTACCATGCATACCTGGAGCATAAGGACGACGAGCTAAGTCTTTGCCACTTTCTAAAGTTGAAAAGCCAAGTCTTCTTGATTTCTTATAAGCAGGTCCAGTATATCTTGCCATTATAATTCTCCTTTCTTTTTATTACAATATTTAGTTTTTATTTTATCTTTTCTATAGGGAGTATCATTTGGAATTTCACTAAAGGCAGTCTTTAGTTACTTTATAAAAATCTTGATACACATTATAGATAAATAAAATACTGCCAAAATAATTGCATAATTATTATACTATATTTATGGGTTTTGTCAAATATAACCTATTTTTATAAAAAAAACTAGATAATAATCTAGTAATAATTAACATTGGTAGCGAGAGGGGGATTCGAACCCTCGACCGATCGGGTATGAACCGATTGCTCTAGCCAGCTGAGCTATCTCGCCATAGAACAATACTATATTAACATATTTAAAATAGTTTGACAAGAAAAAAATAAAAGATTGCCTAATTGTAACTTGGTTGTAACATTGGTTATAATATAATTAAATTACAAACGAAAGGAAGATTATATGGAAATTTTAAGAGTTGAAAATTTGACCAAAGTTTATGGTAAACAAATGACTAAAGTTGTAGCTTTAGATAACGTTTCTTTTTCCGTTCAAAAAGGCGAATTTGTTGCTATAGTTGGGGCTAGTGGTAGTGGTAAATCTACATTACTACATATAATTGGAGGAGTTGATAGACCCACAAGTGGAAAAGTATTTATAGATGGCGAAGATATTTTCTCTTTTAGTGATGATAAATTAGCTATATTTAGAAGAAGACAAGTTGGATTAATTTATCAATTTTATAATTTAATACCTATTTTAAATGTTGAAGAAAATATTGCTTTACCATTAAAGTTGGATAATCGCGAAGTAAATGCCGAAAAATTAGATAATTTATTAAATCTTCTTGGTTTAGAAGAAAGAAGAAAACATTTACCAAATGAATTATCCGGTGGGCAACAACAAAGAACTAGTATTGGTAGGGCCTTAATAACTAATCCTACGATTATTTTAGCTGATGAACCAACTGGTAACTTGGATACAAAAGCAAGTGAAGAGATTATCAAATTATTAAAACAATCTAATAAAGATTTAAAACAAACAATTATTATGATAACTCATAATATGGAAATTGCTAAAGTAGCTGACCGTATCATTAAAATTGAAGATGGTAAGATTATTGCGGAGGAGTAAAATGAACTTACTAAATAAATTAACGCTTAAAAATTTAAAGTTAAATAAAAAAAGAACAATCGTAACTATTATTGGTATTATGTTATCAGTTGCTTTAATAACGGCGGTATCTTCAATTTATGCTAGTTTTATTGATTCTTTAATAATTTTTGAAACTAGGGAAAAAGGAAATTTTCATGTAGCTTTTTATAATGTTCCCGTAAATGATTTAGATGTTTTTAAAAATAATCGGAAAATAGATGATTATTTTTTAACAGAAGATATTGGTTATGCTAAAATAAATTCGCGAAATGAAAATAAACCATATGTTTTTTTAAAAGCATTCTCTAAAAATTCTTTAGCTAATTTATCGATTAAATTAGTTGAGGGAAGGCTCCCCGAAAATAGTAATGAAATAATTATTCCTACGCATTTAAAAACAAATGGTAGAGTAGAATTACATGTAGGAGATACAATTACTTTAGATATTGGGAAAAGGGTAACGAAAGATGGTACTATTTTAAATCAAGATAATCCTTTTATTCTTAACGAAGATTATATAGATATAGAAGATAGTACATATCAAAGTGAAAAGATAATTGATACTACATCAAAACAATATAAAATAGTAGGTATTATAGAAAGACCAGCTTATAATATTGAACCTTATACTGCTCCTGGATATACTTTCATTACTTATACATCTTTAGATGATATGAAAGGTGAAGTATCTGTATATGCTAAATATAATAAACAAGGTGTAAAAGATGCCTTTAAGCTGACCGCGAATATTATTTCGGTTGATGAAGAATTATTTAATAAAGTTTTAACTAGTGATTATGTTTCTCATGAAATAGTAGAAAAATATGATCAAGAAATGGCAAATGCTAAATATAAAATTAATATTAATGATTATTTAATTTCTTTAGAAACTAATCCTATTTCTAATAGTAGTATAGGAGGATTAGGAATAGTGGTTATTATAGTTATATTAATTATTATATTTACCTCTATATTTTGTATTAAAAATAGTTTTGATATATCTATAACTGAAAAAATTAAACAATATGGGATGTTAAGAAGTATTGGTGCTACCAAAAAACAAATAAGAAAAAATGTTTTTTATGAAGCCTCTATTCTTGGATTAATTGGTATTCCAATAGGTATATTATGTGGTCTATTTGCTAGTTATATTCTTATAATTATAAGTAATTATTTTTTAAATGGTATGATAGCAGAAGGAATAAAATTGCAATTTTCTTTTTCTCTATATGCCATAATAATTGCCATAGTTTTAGGAATTATTACTATTTATTTTTCGGCATTTAAAAGTGCTAGAAGAGCCTCTAAAGTATCACCAATTGATTCCATACGTAATAGTGCTAATATAACTTTAAAATCAAATAAATTAAAAACATCTAAATTAATTTCTAAAATATTTGGTGTTGGGGGAGAAATATCTTATAAAAATTTAAAAAGAAATAAGAAAAAATATCGAACTACAACTATTTCAATTGTTGTATCAGTTGCGGTTTTTATTGCCCTTTTTGGTTTTATGAATATGGCATTTGCTACAGTAAAATCTTATTTAAATATATCAGAATATAATTTAGTTATTAATGCTACTTTAGAAGAAGGTAATATGGCTAAATTTATAGATACGACTAAATTAGATAATATTGAAGATTTTACCATCTTAAGACAAACTTACTTTGAAATAAAAAATCCAATAATAAATAAAGAATATATAGATTTTATGGAATTAAACCCAGATGAGTTAATAGATACATTTCAGCTAGATATGTATGTCTTAGGAAATAGTCAATATCAAAAATATTTAGATAGTTTAAACTTATCATATGAAGATATGAAAGATAAAGCTATTTTATACGATTATTTAAGTCTTAAAAAAACAGATGCTAAAGATAAAATTCATGAAAAATATACCCGTTTCTTTGCCTATGAAATAGGAGATGAACTAAAGGCGAATTTGCCTAGCCAAGAATATACTCTTCCAATTGGGTATATTACTTCCGAAAAACCATTTGGTTTAAAAGATATTAATCATGAATTTATTATCATAAGCGATGAATTATTTGATAGTTTGGTAAAAACTAATAATTTAGAGATTTATTATAAAGCAACTGATGCTAATAAATTACAAGATGAAATAGATTTAATGCTGCAAGGAGAAAATTATTATATTGATAATATTTCAGAAAATGTTAAAATGATGAATAATCTCTTTATTTTAATAGGAATATTCTTATATGGTTTTATAATAGTTATTTCCCTAATTGGTATTACTAATATTTTTAATACAATTACAACTAGTATGGATTTAAGAAGACAAGAATTTGCTATGTTAAAATCAGTGGGAATGACTACTAAAGAATTTAATAGAATGATTAGATTAGAAAGTCTTTTCATTGGTTTAAGAGCTTTATGTTTTGGTATTCCTATCGGCGTAATTTTATCTTATATAATATATTATTTTTTAAGAGATGAGAGTATGGTTTATGAATTACCAATAATGGCCATTTTCATTGCCACTTTAGTAGTGTTTATTTTGATTATGTTAATTATGAAATATTCAATCAAGAAAATTAATAAACAAAATACTATTGAAACCATTAGAAATGAAAATATTTAATAAAGAGCTAAAAAGCTCTTTATTTACGTGTTATAATAATTAAGAAAGGAATATTTATGAATATTTTATTAGTTGAGGACAATTTAGCTATTATTGATGGTTTAAAATATGCTTTAAAGATAAATAATTATAATGTAATATATAAATTAAATATTAAAGAAGCTAAAGATTTTTTAAATACTAAACCTATGATTGATTTAATTATTTTAGATATTACTTTACCAGATGGTAATGGTTTTCAATTATTTAAAGATTTTATCAAAGATTTAAATATACCTACTATATTTTTAACTGCTAAAGATGAAGAAGATAACATCGTTTCTTGTTTAAATGCCGGAGCGGAAGATTATATTATAAAACCCTTTAGTACAAAAGAATTATTAGCAAGAATAAATAAAATTTTATTAAGAACAGAAAGAAAGAGTATAATTAAAGTTCAAAATATTAGTTATGATTTAAATAAGTTTATTTTATATAAAGATGATTTACCTATTGAACTTACACCCATAGAATTAAAGATAATCAATTTATTATTTTTAAATATTAATAAAGTAGTAAGAAGAAATACTCTTTTAGATAAAATTTGGGAATGGACAGGCAATTATGTTGATGATCATACCATAACTGTTTATTTAAAAAGAATAAGAGAAAAAATAGGGATAGATATAATAAAAACAGTTAAAGGGATTGGGTATCGAATAGATGAAGAATAAAATAAAATTAAAAAAATATTTATTAATAAGTTTGCTAGTGTCTTGTATTTTTGTTGGTTTGTTTATTTGTCTAGAAATTTATGAATATAAAACTTATACAATTAATTATAATATTAAAATAAATGGATTAATAAATGTTATAAAAGAAAAATTTCCAGATATCAAAGATGAAGAAATAATTAATATTTTAAATGAAAATAATAATTATTTTGAAAATAAACAATTTCTTAAAAAATATGGAATTGATTTTGATAAATCTATTATTATAAAAAATGATAATTATCATTATAAATTCTTGATGATTAATATAACTTATATCATATTAATTATCGTTATATTAATGTTTATTTTTATTAAATATAATAAAAATAAAGATAAAGAATTAAAAAATATTACCAAATATATAGAAGAAATTAATAAAAAAAATTATAATTTACATATTGATTCAAATACTGAAGATGAATTGTCTATTTTAAAAAACGAATTATATAAAATTACAATAATGTTAAAAGAAAGTGCCGAAAATTCATTGAATGATAAAAAAATTTTAAAAGAATATTTGGAAGATATTTCCCATCAATTAAAAACACCTTTAACATCTATTTATATAATGTTAGATAATATAATAGATGATCCATCTATGGAAGAAGAAGTAAGAAATAAATTTATAAATCAAATTAAAAGACAAGTAACTAATATTAATTTTCTAGTAGGAAATTTATTAAAATTATCTAAATTTGATGTTAATACAATTAATTTTAATCGAAAACCATATTTAGTAGAAGAACTTATGAAAGAAACTATTCTAAATATAACTAGTTTATGTGATTTAAAAAATATAAAAATAAATTTGCATAATGAATGTCAAAATAAAATTGTTTGTGATAAAATGTGGCAAGTTGAAGCTTTAACGAATATATTAAAAAACGCCATTGAACACTCAAATACTAATGGGGTAATTGAAGTTATGGCCAGAGAAAATAATGTTTATTTTGAAATTGAAATAAAAGATTATGGTACAGGTATGGATGCCGAAGATTTGAAACATATTTTTGAAAGATTTTATAAAGGAAAATATTCATCTAATGAAAGTATTGGTATTGGCCTTGCCTTGGCAAAAACTATTATTGAAAAAGATAATGGTAAAATAAATGTAAATTCTAAATTAAATAAAGGAACTACTTTTACAATTAAATATTTTAAATAGCAAACTTCCATTTGTTGTTTATTCTCACTTGCTTAGGTAGCTGAGGTTATTGTATAATAAAATATATAAGAAGAATAATAAATAAAGAAGTTGGAAAATATATGGCAAGAGAAAAGAAGAAAAAAATCGATATAAAATTAATAATAGGGATATTATTCATGTTAGTATTATTTGTCGGGGCATCGTACGCCTATTTTGCTGTGGGGATAGAATCTTCTGAATATAATAAAACAATAGTAACAGGAAGCACAGAAGGTGTTTCTATTGCCAGTATTCAAAACCCAACAGAGAAATTAAATTTAAATGTTGATGCAGCAGCGATGAGCCAAAACAGATTAGGAACAATCTATGCCGATGATGAAGAGAACTATGTTAAAACCAAAAGTGAAGGGTTTCATGATATAGGAGTAATAACATTAACAAATCCCAAGAAAGACGATAATATTTATAGATGTACCGCAAATGTTACAATTACAGTTGATAATGGAGTTAATAGTATATTACCAGTACTAGAAAAAGATGATTTAAAAGTATTCGTTAGATGGGGAGCTCATCATGAGATAATAGATTTATCTGAATTAAAAAATATTAATGGAGGAACAACAATACCGATAAGTTTAGATATTGTAGGAAATGATAGTAAAAGTATAGAGGCATATATAGAATTTACTAATAGAGATGAAGATCAAAGTTATCTCTCTAAAAAAGATATTAATATAGATATAGATACAACTGATTTAAAATGTGAACTGACTGGAGAAAGAGCTGTCTACATAAAAAATGGAAGTTTAGACACGATATTTGGTCATACTACAGATATTAAAAATATTTATTTTGTTAATTACATAGATACAAGTAATGCAGTTGAGGATCCAATAGATTTAACAAGAGTTGGAACAGGCAATCTACAATCACCTGCTGGAAGTATAATAGGATGGTTAGAAGAAACGCCAAAAGGAGATGAAGACGACAATCTATATTATGATTTATTTATTGGAAGCAAGGATAGAATTTATGCAATAAATTGTTTTAGCTTTTCCAATCTAAATAATTTAGAAACAATTGAGTTAAGCAATTTTTATAGTGATTTTTTGCAAGGCAATTATAGATGTTTTTATGGTAGTCGGGATAACCCAGTTGTAACAAAATTAAACGTAAGTAACTTGGATACAGTTAATATGACTTTTGGAGAAAATTACCATTTAAAAATTACAGAATTAGATGTATCAAATTTTAATACTAAAAATTATACAAATATGGAGTTTATGTTTTTTGGATTTCGGAATGTTATTAAATTAGATGTAAGTAATTTTAATACAATGAAAGCAATAAGAATGAATAACATGTTTGCTTGGATGTATTCTTTAGAGGAACTTGATGTTAGTGGATTTTATACAGGAAATGTAACTTCTATGGAAGATATGTTTAATGGATTAGAAAAAATAACAAAACTTGACCTTTCAAAATTTGATACACATAATGTGACAAGAATGAGAGAGATGTTTACAGGAATGAGTTCGCTTACAGAATTAGATGTGAGTAGCTTTAATACGGAAAATGTTACGACTATGGAAAATATGTTTAGCAATATGACTTCATTACAAAGATTAGATTTATCAAGTTTTAAATCTAATAAAGTAATAAATATGGCACGGATGTTTTATAATGATAATTCATTAGAATATATTGATTTTAGAAATGCCGAATTTAGTCAAGTAACAACTTATGATGGTATGTTTTGGGGAGTTAAAAACGGAATCACAATAATAGTAAAAGATGAAAAAAATCGAGAATGGATTGAAGCAAGACTAAAAGAAGTAAATAAAGCCGGTAATGTTTTACTACCAAATGAAATAGAAGAGCCATGAATATTACATTCTTTCATGTATTAATTTCAATATATTTGTATAAAATCTAAAATTAGTGTACTTTAAAGTTACTAGGATAGTTAATATTTTAAATTATTGTAAAAAAGATAGATTTTTTTGTTTAAATGTATTATCATATATTTATGAAGGAGTAGAGATATGAAAAATAAGTTTTTAATTATAGCAATATGTTTATTAATGATACCAATAAGTGTATTTGCTAAAGAAGGAGAAGGGGCTGGCAAAGGATTTGAATCAAACAATTTGGTTAATACATTAAAAGCAGAAGAAATGGATCCGCAATTTTCTAATTATAGTGAAAATGATGACCAAATAACTATCTATATGTTTAGAGGACAAGGATGTGGTGTTTGTAGAAATTTCTTAAATTATCTTAATAGTATTACAGAAGAGCATGGTTATAAATTTAAATTAGTATCTTATGCAATTACTTTTTATGGAGATAATCATCCAGAAAATACAAATTTAGTTGATGTTGTTTCAAATTATTTAGGACAAGAAGCTGGCGGCGGTGTACCCTATATAATTATTGGTAGTGAAGTATTCCCTGGCTATGCAGCAGATTGGAACGATGATATTCTTAATGCAATAGATAGTTTATATAAAAGCGAAGATCGTTATGATGTTTTTGATGCCATGAGAGAAGAAGGATATAAATTTAATGAAGATGGTACAATTGATTTACCAAATACATCTAATAAAGGTGTTTCTTCAGTTCTTGTGATAGTATGGAATTTAATATTTACTACTATTAGCACAATTATAATAGTAGTTGTAATGTATATTCAAAATAAAAAATTAAATATGCGTTTAGATGGCTTAAAAATCAAGGGTAGTGGCAAGAATGATTAAAAAACTAGGGCTAATATCGTTAAGCATTTTATTAATATTATTTACTTTTGGCTGTGATAAAAAGCCTCAAACAACATTGAGTGATGCTGAAAAGTTTAAAAATGAATATGAAAGCGTTAATGGTGAATCTACTACTAGTGGTAAAGAATACCGAACAATTGAGATAGCTAAAGAAAATCCTTTTATATATAAGGAAGCTAGTGAAGTAGTGGAAGCAATTAACAATAAAGAAACTTTTATAGTTTATTTTGGTTTTAAGACATGTCCATGGTGTCGTAGTATTTTACCAACATTAATTGATGTTAGTAAAGATTTAAAACTTGGTAAAATATATTATGTTGATGTTTTAGATATTCGTGATACAATGGAATTAAAAGAAAAGAATAAACCAGAAACAACTAAAGAAGGAAGCAAAGGATATTATGATTTACTAGAATTATTAGATAATGTTTTAAGTGATTATACTTTAAAAACTAGTAAAGGAAAAACTGTTAAAACAGGCGAAAAAAGAATATTTGCTCCAAATATAGTTGCTATTGTTAAAGGAGAAGCTATTTCCTTAACAGATGGAATTAGTGAATTACAAACTGATGGTTATATGGAACTAACTGAAGAAATGAAAAAAGAAAGTTACGAAAAAATTGAAAAAGTTTTAAGAGACGTTGTTGATGCTGATATATCTTGTGAATCAGGTTGTTAAAAAGTAAATCTAAGATTTACTTTTTAACTAATATAAAATGTTTATTTTGTCATAATAAAATTTAGTTGTGACATTTTTCTTTATTTGTTATAATAAAAAATGATAATAAAAAGGGTGAGTATGATGGCCAAGAAAAAAAATAATAGCAAATATACTATTCTTGAAAATGTTGAGTTAAAGCCCCAAGTTATTGGGCATGTGTTTCAAAAGAAAAGTAATTTAGGAAGAGTTATATTTATCTTCATAGCGTTTTTAATTGTCATATATTATATAAATGATATTAGTGTGTTTATTAATAATTTAATTGGGCGCAATACAGCCCCAACTATCAAAAATCCAGTTCAAGATGATAAAGAAAATGATAATGAGCAAAATGAAAATCCAAATAATAAAGAAACAACTTATTATACAGTAACTAGCGATTTAAGTATTATTGAATCTGAATTAACTTTAAATAATTTTAAAAATGAAAATAATACACTAACATTTGATGTTAATAATTTAACTAATTCAAATATTAATTTAAGTAACCGTAAATATTTTATAGAAACGTATAGTGAAGATAAAACATTGTTAGAAAGATTTAAAGTGGATTTTAATATCATTAATGCAAATACCAAAACAAGTTTATCATTTAACATTGCCACACCATTTTCTTATATAGTTTTAGTAGAAAAAACAGTAGCGGATTATCCAGCTTTCGAATTACCGTTAGATGAAACAACAAATATGGCTTCTCTAACTTGTAGTAAAGAGAATGAGACTTTAGTTTATAACTTTAACAGTGAAGGTTTAAATACTATAAAACATACAATTACTGATAATGACACTACTTCTGAAAATTATTATTTAGGGTATACTACATATCAAAATAAAATAAATAATTATAAAAATATAGATGGAGTAGTGGCGACATTTAATGGTTCATTGAATGGTTATACTGCTATAATTGATCTGGATTTAGCCAATGTAAATTTAGACAATATTAATGAAAAATATTATTATGGATATAAAGAACAAGTAAAAGTAGTCAAATTTGAAATGGAAATTTATGGATTTACATGTTCATAATAAGGGTGGTTTATGAATTTAAAATTAGAAGATTTTGAAGGTCCTTTTGATCTTTTATTACATTTAGTAAGAATATCAAAAATGGATATTTATGAAATAAATATTCGGGACATTATTGAGCAATATTTAGCTTTTATTAATAGTATTAATAAAGATGATATTGATAAAAGTAGTGAGTATTTAACATTTGCTAGTGAGCTTATTCATTTAAAAAGTAAGATGTTAGTTAATAAAACTGATGAAGTAGAAGAAGTTGCAGATGAATTTACAATTCAAAGTGAAGAAGATTTAAGAAATAAATTAATCGAATATGAACAATATAAAAAATTAGCTGAAACATTTAAATCTTTAGAAGAAAATAGAATGGATTATTATACTAAATTACCTGAAAATTTAAGTGAATATGTGGAAGATGAAAAGATAATAAATAGTAATGTATCAGTAGATGATTTAATGAATGCTTTTTTAGAAATGCAAAAAAGAGTAGTGTTTCAAAAGCCACAAACAACCAAAATTACACATAAAGAATATAGTGTAAAAGCTAAAATTAAAGAAATAAGAGATATATTAAAAGTAAAAAAAAGAGTAGAATTTATTGAACTTTTTGATATTTTAACTAAAGAAAATATAGTAGTTACTTTTTTATCTATTTTAGATATGAGTAAAAATAAAGAAATTACTTTGAAACAAGATAAAATATTTAGTACAATATTAATAGAAAGTGTTGATTAATTATGAAATTATTAGGAGTTTTGGAAGGACTTTTATTTATAATGGGAGATGAAGGGGTAACTTTAAAAGAAATATGTGAAACTTTAAATATAAATGAAGATGAAGCTAAAAACTTATTAAATAGTTTAAAGAAACAATATGAAAGTGATGAAAGAGGAATAAGAATAAGTTATTTGGGTGAAGCATTTAAATTAACTACCAAAAAAGAACATAAGGAATATTATCAAAAATTGATTACAACAAGAGAAGAAAATTTAACCCAAAGCCAATTAGAAGTGTTAGCAGTAATTGCTTATAATGAACCCATAACAAGAATTGAAATTGATGAAATAAGAGGTATTAGTAGTGCTTATATTATAAAAAAATTATTAAGTAAAGATTTAATTAGAATTGTGGGTAAAAGTAATTTACCAGGTAAGCCTAATTTATATCGAACTACAAGAGAATTTCTAGATTGTCTAGGTTTGGCTTCCTTAAATGATCTTCCCCAAGTAAATACCAAAAATAATGATGAAGTACACGAACTATTTGAAAAAAAGACAGTAGATATGCTATAATATTTAGGTACTGCTTGTGTGGCGGAATTGGTAGACGCACAGCACTCAAAATGCTGCGGTTTTTTACAATCATGAGGGTTCGATTCCCTCCACAAGCACCAAAGAGATATCAAACTCGGATTTTTATAGTTCGAGTTTTAATATGTTTTAATTTATGACATTCTAAGATTTGTCAATAATAAAATTTTATGATATTATAGGCATTACAAAAAGACACGAGATTTCTAAATTTTTAAAAATTTAGAAATAATGTGTTAATTTGTAATATAATAATAAATGTAG